>NZ_JBMVFV010000030.1:0-64215 GCF_049538395.1 Micromonospora sp. AB353
GTCCGGGGCGGACCAGTCCCTGGTGTTCGGCGCCTTGTCCCGGTTGTTCTCCCGCCGCGAGTCCACGTGCGTGTGGTCGTCGTGGTCCGGGTAGCCGGGGCCGTAGATGCCGCTGAAGCCCTGGTCACGGGCGGATCGGGCGATGTCGCAGAGGCTGCGGTGCTTGGCGATCAGGTCGGCCGCGGTGCCGTAGAGGTGCTGGCTGTCCGCGGCACCGCCGACCTGCCGGTTGCAGGCGATGCTGCGGAACCCGCTGGTCACGTAGAGCGGCTTGTCGCCGAGGCTGCGCCGCAGCGCCTCCAGCTTCCACATGGTGCGCAGCGCGTTCTCCCGGGTGGCCGACGAGGAGAGCGGGCCGCCGGCCCACCCGCCCTTGCCGCAGCCGTTGTCCAGCTCGGCGTAGCTGAAGTGCTTCGGCGTGCAGTCGCTGTCCTTCTGCAGGTCGTAGATCTTGGCGAACGTCTGCGGTCCGGCCACGCCGTCGGCGCGCAGCCCGTACGCGGCCTGGAAGCGCTTGACCGCGGCGGCCGTCTCCGGGCCGTACACGCCGTCGACCCGGACGATGCCGCCGTACGCTGCCCAGCCGGCCACCCGGATCTGGAGCTGCCGGACCTCGGCGCCGGAGCTTCCCTGGGACAGCGTCCGGTTCCAGGTGTAGCAGCCGTCGGCGTGCGCCGGTGGCGCGGCCACGACTGTCGCCACGGCGGCCCCGGGCAGGGCCAGCGCGAACGCGACCGCCGCCCGCTTCAGGGTGTTGACGCGCACAGAGTCCTCCCGATGTCAGAGCGGAACTGGGGTTGGACGGGCACATCGACCGGTACGTCCCGTCTCTCTCACCGTGACAGGTGAGAGGATTCTTCGTGGTGATTAGCCGAAATTGTTCTCACATCAGGCGGTTCCTGGATATCGGCTGTGAATAGTGCCTGTTTGCGTACGCGGCGCCGGGTGTCGCCCGTCGGAGGTGGGCGGTAACGTCTGCTCCCGGACCCGGGCGGCGACCTCGACGGGCGGGGAGGTGGGCGTTGGCGCGTGGCGGCGTGTTCTGCGTCGAGGGGCAGTGGCACCGAGACCTCAACGAACGAGGATCCGTCCTGCCCACGCTCGACCTGCTCGAACGACTCGGCCGCATCCGCTACATCCACAAGGACGCGGCCACCCGCGACGAGCTGTTCTACTTCGTCGACAGGTGGCTGCTCAAGCAGTACGCGGACCACCGGGTGGGCTTCTTCGCCATGCACGGCGAGCCGAGCCGGCTCTGCCTCACCGACTGGGACTCGGTCGAACTGTCGGACGTGGCCGAGCGGATGGCCGGCCGCTGCGAGGGCCGCCGCCTCTACTTCGGCAGTTGCTCGGTGCTGCGCGCCTCCGACGCCACGCTGCGCGAGTTCCTCGACGTCACCGGCGCGGCGCTGATCTGCGGCTTCACCCGCGAGGTCGACTGGGTCGAGTCGGCCGCCTTCGAGACGGTGCTGCTCGACGTGCTCGCCAACGGCCAGCGCCACAACGCCGCCGAGGTGCGGATGCGCTCGGCGCACTGGGCGCCGCTCGCGGCGTACCTCGGTTTCCGGGTCATCTACGCCAACGGCCGTGCCTGGCGGCCCTCGGCCCGCCCGCGCGTGCCCGAGCAGGTGCCGGCGCAGCGGTCCGCCGGGCGTCCGCGCTGAGAACGACGGGCGTGCCTGGTAGAACCGAGGGCATGGCACGCAGCATCGCGAAGAACACCCGGGTCGACCGGGACGCCCTGATCGAGTTCCTCCGCCCCCGCCACCACGTCGTGCTGATGACCACCCGCTCCGACGGCCGCCCGCAGTCCTCCCCGGTGGCCTGCGGCGTGGACGCCGAGGGCCGCCTGGTGATCTCCACCTATCCCGAGCGCGCCAAGGTCGCCAACATCCGCCGCGACCCGCGCGTCTCCGCGTGCGTGCTCTCCGACGACTGGAACGGTCCCTGGGTACAGGTCGACGGCGTGGCCGAGGTGCTCGACCTGCCCGAGGCGCTGGAGCCGCTGGTCGAGTACTTCCGCAGCATCTCCGGCGAGCACCCGGACTGGGACGAGTACCGGTCGGCGATGGTCGCGCAGGGCAAGTCGCTGATCCGCGTCACCATCGAGTCGTGGGGCCCGATCGCCACCGGCGGCTTCCCGGCCCGGCTGGCCGACTGAATCGGTACGCGCCGGATCAGTACGCGACGGTGAACCGGGCGTTGCCGAACCGGGGATCCTCGATCTCGTCGACGATCGCCACCGCCAGGTCCTCGTAGGTGAGCACCGAACGGCCCTGCGCGTCGGTCACCGGGTGGTCGGTGCCGGTGCGGTAGTGCCCGGTCCGCTCACCCGGGTGGAACTCCAGCGGCGGCGGCGAGACGTACGTCCAGGTCACCCCGTCCGCGCTGGTGCGGTAGAACTCCAGCGCGTCGGCCTGGCCGTGCGCCGAGTCCCGGTACTCCTCCGGGAAGTCCGGCTCGTCCAGGTAACGGGTGCCCTTCGGTGTGAGCAGCGTCGAGCCGCCGCCGACGTGGATCACCCGAGGTGGGTCCGGCAGCTCACGCAACGTGTCGACCAGCGTCCGCGCGGCGTCGCGCCACAGGTTCCGCTCGCCGCCGCCGATGGCCACCACCAGCACGTCCGCGTCCTCGGCCAATTCGCGTACGCTCCGCGCCGAGGTGGCGTCGCCGGTCACTGTGCGTACGCCGGGGGGTAGGTAGCCGACCGCCTCCGGACGCCGCACCGCCGCTGTCACCCGGTGTCCCCGCTCGACCGCCTCGGCCGCGATCCGCGAGCCTGCCGTCCCGCCGGCGCCGAACACGACGATGTCGCTCATGCCTCACAGGCTAGGCAGCCCACCGGCGGGCGGCGGGACGTTCCGCCGAACCGGCTCAGTCGACGATCGCCGAGTAGACGAGCTGGCGCAACTGGCTGCGCAGCGGGTACGTGCTCGACGGCATCAGCTGGGTGAACAGCAGCGCGGTGACCTCCTCCACCGGGTCCACCCAGAAGGCGGTGCTGGCCAGGCCACCCCAGTAGAACTCGCCGACGCTGCTGGGCACCCGCGACGGCACCGGGTCGAGCACCACCGCGAAGCCCAGCCCGAAGCCGATCCCGTCGAGGATCGTCTCCGCGAAGCCCTCCGGCGAGAACGAGGCCAGATCCCGGTTGCCCGGCAGGTGGTTGCGCGTCATGAAGCGCACCGTGCGCGGGCCGAGCAGGCGGACCCCGTCCAGTTCCCCGCCGCGCAGCAGGAACTGGGTGAACCGGTGGTAGTCGGCCGCCGTGGAGACCAGCCCGCCGCCGCCGGAGTGCCAGGTCGGCTCCGCCAGCGCGGCCCGGCCCACCCCGTCGGCGCGTACCGCCTGGCCGGTGGCCGGGTGCGGGGCGTAGAGCGCGGCCAGGCGCTTCGCGTCCGCCGCGTCCACCCACCAGCGGGTGTCGGTCATGCCCAGCGGGCCCAGGATCCGCTCGGCGAAGAACGCGTCCAGCGACTGCCCGGAGATCACCTCGACCAGGCGGCCCAGCACGTCGGTGGAGACGCCGTAGTTCCAGCTCGTGCCGGGCTGGAACAGCAGCGGCAGGCGGGCCAGCCCGGCCGAGGCCGCCGCGAGGTCCGCGCCCGCCGGCACGCCCAGGTCGAAGCCCGCCGCCCGGTACAGGCCGTCGACCACCGACACCTGGGCGAAGCCGTACGTCAGGCCGGCCGTGTGGGTGAGCAGGTGCCAGATCCGGATCGGCTCGACCGCCGGCACGGTGTACGGCTTGAGCACCGAACCCCGGTCGTAGACGCGTACGTCGGCGAACTCCGGCAGCCAGCGGCTGACCGGGTCGTTCAGCTCGAACCGGCCCTCCTCCCAGAGCATCATCGCGGCGACCGAGGTGATCGGCTTGGTCATCGAGTAGATGCGCCACAGCGTGTCCGGCTCGACCGGCGTACCGGCCTCCCGGTCCCGCAGCCCGTACGTCGAGGAGTGGGCGACCTCGCCCCGGCGGGTGACCACGATCTGCCAGCCGGCGAGCCGGCCGTCGTCGACGTACCGGGCGAAGTGATCGTCGATCCGCGCCAGCCGGGCGGGATCGAGGCCGACGTGGCCGGGGTCGGTGCTCACCGTGACACTCACGACGCGAACCTACCCGCCGGTACCCGCGGCCGGGAAGTGTCACTAGGGTCGGTGACATGCCCGAGCCGGTCGAGGACGTCACCTACCGCCAGCAGGACTGGTACGCCGAGGAGCTGGCCGACCGGCACTTCGTGCGATGCGAGTTCTTCCACGTCGACCTGACCGAGGCGGTCAGCCGGGGCGCGGTCTTCACCGACTGCGTGTTCGGCAACGTGGCGTTCAACGCCTCCCGGCACACCGACTCGGCGTTCAGCAGGTGCTCGTTCAGCAAGTGCAACCTCTTCGAGGCCGAGTTCACCGGGTGCAAGCTGGTCGGCAGCACGTTCGACCGCTGCGACCTGCGCCCGCTGCGGGTCGACCGGGGCGACTGGTCCTTCGTCACGCTCGCCGGCGCCGACCTGCGCGGGGCGCGGATCACCGACGTACGGATGCGCGAGGTCGACCTGACCGGCGCCGACCTGACCGGCGCGACGCTGACCGGCGTGGACCTCTCCGGCGCCCAGTTGCACGCCGCCAAGCTGATTCGCGCCGACCTGCGCGGCAGCGACCTGTCCGCGCTCGACCCGACGGCGGTGCAGCGTTCCGGCGCGCGGATCGACGCCGAGCAGGCGGTGATGCTGGCCCAGGCGCTCGGTTTCCAGGTGGGCTGAGTCCGCCGGGAAATATGCCGCGGGTTGTCAGGTTTTCCGGACACACTCGGGCGCATGACATGGTGGTCCGATCTGGTGGCGGCGGAGCCCGAGTTCGCGGCGCGGGTGCGCGCCCGTTTCGCGGTCCGCAAGCACGGCACGATGGCGACACTGCGGCGGGACGGCTCGCCGCGGATCAGCGGCACCGAGTTCGACTTCGGCGACGACGGGCAGCTGCGGCTGGGCAGCATGGCCGGTGCGGTGAAGGCGCGCGACCTGCGTCGTGACCCCCGGGTGGCGCTGCACAGCCCGACCGAGGACACCCCGCCGGACGCCCCGTCCACCTGGGACGGGGACGCGAAGATCGCCGGCCGGGCGCACGAGGAGCCGCCCGCCGAGGACGGTTCGCACCGCTTCCGGATCGAGCTGACCGAGGTGGTGCTCACCCGGGTGGGCGAGCCACCCGACCACCTCGTGATCGAGAGCTGGCACCCCACCCGAGGCCTCCGACACCGAACCCGCCACTGACCCCCCCGGCCCCTCCCCGCCGCCCACCGCCGTCGCTGACACGCGTCGATCATGAAGTTGGCGGCACTTGATGCCCGTCTCGCCGCCGCCAACTTCATGATCGACCCGACGGTCCCGGGTGGGCGCGGTGCGCTGTGGCTGGGTTGTGGAGATCTTGGTATGGAGTGGCCCCTATGGGGGCGGGAATCTTCCAAGATCTGTTCTGCTGGGGTGGTCGGCGCCTGGCGGGCGGGGGAATTGCGAGGGCTGATGCCTTCTGCAAGATCGCGTTCTGTGTCATCCTCCCTACGGCGAGCCACGGGGCCGGGCCGCTCGCCGCCGGTGGCCGAGGGAGGGTCGGTGGCTGAGGACGACATCGCGCGTACCGGGATCCGGGTCGGGGGCTGGCTGCCCACAGCGGACGACGCGGTCGACGCGCCGGAGCACCCCGCCGGTCCACGCCGCCTGCCCGGGGACACGGAACCCGCCGCGCCCCGGACGGTGACCCCGCCGGACGGCGACCGTCCACCTGCCGACCCGGACGATCGGGTTTCCGTGGGGAACCTGGAACCGCCGGGTACCGCTGTCTGGCCGCCTCCGCGCACCACCGGCCCGCCGACTCCCGACCTTCCCGCCGCAGGCCCGCTTCCGGTCGACACCCCCGCGCCCGGCACACGCCTGGCTGGTCCCGTCGTGCCGGAACCCGGTGCGGCGGCTCCCGTCGCGCCCGGCTCACGTGCGTCGACTCCGCTCGCCCCGGGCCGGCTCGGACCAGGCCCGCTCGTACCGGGGGCGTCGACGCCCGTCGGCCCCGAGACCCGTCCGAATCCGCCCGGCGGCCGGGTTCCGCTGGTCGGGCCGGCGCCCATCGGACTGCACCTGTCCGGTCCGTCGCCGGCCCGGCCGGCCGCCACCCCCGAGCCGGCGATGTCGTCAGGCACCGCCCTCGGCCCGGCCGCGTCGGCAGGCGCCTCCCGCAGTCGGGCCGGGTCGGCAGGCGCCGCCCTCGGTCCGGCCGAGCCAGCCGGGGCGGACCCGCCGGTGGAAGCGAGGCCGGGCCGGCACTCCGCCCGGGAGAGCATCCCGGCGCGCCTCGCCGACCTGACCGGCGGCTTGTCCGACGTGACCGGCGGTCTCGGCGTCCGGCTGCGCGCCGCGGCCCGAGCGACGACGACCCGGCTGGGCCGGACCCTCGCCCCGATCGCCGGTCCGATGCGTCCACCGCCCGACGCCCCTGCTACCCGGGTCGCGGTGGCCCGGGCCCGCCGTCGGCGCCGACGCGCCGTGCTGGCGGCGGTGGCCGTGACCGGCCTGGTGGCGGCGCTGGCGTACGCGGCCCGGTCGTCCACGCCGCCCCCACTGACCCGGGAGACCGCGCCCGTGGCGGCACCCGGCAACCAGGCACCGAACGACCAAGCACCGACCGACCAAGCACCACCCGGCCAAGCACCAACCGACCAGGCACCCAGCGACCAGGCACCGGTCACCGGCGGGCCGCTGCTCGACGTGGACCTGGCGCCGCTGCCGGGGTCGTTGTCGCTCACCGACCTCGGTACGCGGGACTGGCGGCACTGGGGCGGTACCGGCGCGGACAGCTTCCACCGCAAGGCGGGCGGCACCGGCGAGATCCAGGACCCGGGTGGCGAGCGGCTCGAGCACAACGCGGGCGCCTGTGATCTGCAGTGGACCGACGGCACGCCGACGGCGCGTCAGGAGGGCACCCGGGCGGGTGTCTTCCAGCGCGGCGCCGGGAAGAGCTTCACGCTCGGCGTGGCCGGGAGCGGGGATCTGCGTACGGTCCGGTTGTTCGTCGGCACGTTCTCGGCCGGCGCGCGGCTCGACCTGTCGCTGTCCAGTGGTGGCGACCCCGCCGTCCGCGAGGTCGCCCTCGCCGCGGGTGACCGCTTCTACCAGTACGTCATCCGCTTCCGGACGGCCCCGGGGGAGCGGCTGCTGATCAGGTGGCAGGCCCTGACCGTGACCGGCGGCCAGAACGACGGGGTGGCGTTGCAGGCGATCACGGTAAGCTGAGCGGCCGGTCCGGCGAGCGGTCGTCAGGTAACGAACTGGAAACGCCCGTCACTCGACATATGGCGCAAAGAGCCGTGCGGTGACACCGTGAAGCCCGTCGCGCACCTGTCGTATCCGTCGGTGTCGTGACCGAAGTGGAGGGTGTGGTGGGCCAGGAGGACCGTCCGCGTACCGGCCCCGGCTCGCACCGGCACGGCCTTCCGCGTACCCGGTCCGCGTTGCGCCGGCTGCGCCGCCGGCGTCGGCTGATGCTCGAAGGGCTGGCCGCCCTTCTCTGCCTGGCGGCGCTGGCCGTCTACCTGGGCGTCGAACGGCACGACGCGCCGCGCGAGGAGCACGCCGGCGTGCCGGTGGCACCGCCCGGCCGGGTCGGGCTGCCGAACGAGGCCGACGACTCGGTGGTCAACCCGGGGCTGCGTCCCCGCCAGCGGCCGCCGTCGCCGAGCCCGTCGCCGTCCACGCCGTCACCGTCACCGACGCCCGCGCCGCCGCCGACCGTCACCGTGACCCGCGCCGACGTGCCCGCCACCGTCGACCTCACCGCCGCCGGGCCCACCGACTGGGTCCACTGGGGGCTCACCGGCGCCGACCGGACGGTCCGCAAGCGGGGCGGCTCCGGCGAGATCCGCGACGAGGGCGGCCGGGGGCGGCGGGAGAGCTTCAGCAACAACCCCGAGGCGTACGCCTGGCGTGACGGCAACCCGGTCGCGTCGGCGAGCGGCACCATGTCCGGCGTCTACACCTGCCACCGGGGCAGCGGGTTCACCCTGTCGGTGGCCGCCGACGGGCAGCAGCGCACGGTGCGTCTGTACGCCGGACTCTGGATGGCCCGGGGCCGCCTCGACGTGCGCGTCTCCAGCGGCGGCCCGGTGACCACGCTCCGGATGGAGGATCCGCACACCGCGCTCACCACCGAGTTCACGATCAAGTTCCGCGCCCAGCGTGGCGCGCGGCTGCTGCTGAACTGGACGGTGGAGGAGTCGCTCGGCGACTGCGGCAACGTCAGCCTCCAGGCGGTGGCGCTGCGCTGAGCGGGGACAGTTTGTCCGTCGCGTACCCGGCCGGGCGTCGTACGTTTCGGTTGTCCCGTCCGACCATCCTCTGTGGAGGCCCGACCGATGACCGGCCCTGCACCCGTCGCACCCACCCGCCCGCGCACCGACTGTGACGTGCTGCGCGAGATCCCGATGCCGCCGTACGTGACGGTCGAGGACGTCCAGTTCGCGGTGCGGGCGGTGGTGGTGCACGCGCCGCGGGCCTGGTCGGGCGGGACCATCTGCCGCAACGACGCCAGCCCGCACCCGTGCCGGCTGCACGTGTGGGGCCGCCGGGTGCTCACCCTGCGCGGACTGCCGTCGGCCGAGATCGACGCGCTGGTCGAACGCGGCGACCCCGCCGCCGACCCGCGCCCGTACCGCCCCGGCGCCTGAGCACCGGGGCGGCCGGACCGGTCAGCAGAGCGCGGGCTTCACCCAGGAGCACTCCCGCCCCTCCGGTACGCGCGGCGACTCGGGCGCGACCGGCACGGTCCGCCGGGCGGTCGCCGTCTCCTTCTCGGAGTACGAGGCGAGCGCGATGGCGATCTGGTCCTCCAGCCCCTTCACCGACGAGGTGAGGTAGTTGTTCAGCACGATCGAGAAGGCGAGCAGCCGTCCGTCGGCGTCGGTGACGTAGCCGGAGAGCGCCGACGCGCCGGTCAGGCTGCCGGTCTTGGCGTGCACGTTGTTCGCGGCGGCGGTGCCGCCCATCCGGCTGCGCAGCGTCCCGCCCACGAGCCGGTCCGGGTTGCCGGCCACCGGCAGGGCGGCGTACCAGGTGTCGAACCACGGTTCGGTGCGGACCGCCGAGAGCAGCGTGACGAACTGGGCCGGTGGGACGAGGTTGCGCCGGGACAGGCCGGACCCGTCGCGCTGGCGCAGCGTGCCGGTGTCCACTCCGGCGTCACCCACGTATCCGCTGATCGCCGACAGCCCGGCGGCCCAGGTGCCGGACCCGGACAGCTGCCGGCCGAGTTCCTTGGTGAGCACCTCGGCGTGGCCGTTGTTGGAGAGCTTGAGGAACGGCACCATCAGGTCGGCCAGCGGCATCGAGTCGTGCCGGGCGAGCGGCTTGGCGGTGTCCGGGGTGGCGGTGCCGAGCACGGTCCGGCCGAGCACCCGTACGCCGTGCCGCCGCAGCGCGGAGCGGAACACGTCGGCGGCGTACCCGGTCGGCTCCCACACGGTGACCCAGTCGCTCTCGGCGGCCTGGCCGACGGCGATCTGGCCGGTCACCACGACGGTGTTGCCGCCGTGTTCGCGCTCGAAGGAGATGGTGGTCTCGCCGTCGGCGACCGTCTCGGCCCGGTTGTCGATCCGCAGCCAGCCGTTCTCCGGCGTCATGGTGATCTTCGGCCGGGCGCCGGCCCGCGTGCCGGGGGTGGCGTGCACGATCACGGTGCCCGCGTCGTAGTCGGTGTCCGGGGCGACTGTCAGCGCCGACACCTGGGCGGAGTAGTAGTAGGGCTCGTCGTCCCAGGTCCAGTCCGGACCGAGCCGGTCCTTGTCGTAGCGGGTGTCGTCGGCGACCAGGTCGCCTGCGACCACGCGTACGCCGGCCGCGGCGACCTGCTGCGCGAGGCGGTCGTAGTCGGCGGCGAGGATGGTGGGGTCGCCACCGCCGCGCAGGTAGAGGTCACCGGAGAGCATCCCGGCGCGGCGCGGCCCGTCGGCGCTGACCTCGGTGGTGAAGCGGTGACCCGGACCGAGGAGTTCCATCGCCGCAGCCGACGTGAACAGCTTGGTGTTGGAGGCGGGGATGAGCCGCCGGGTGCCGTTGCGGTCGTAGAGCGTACGACCGGCGGTGGTGTCGACGACGACCACGCCCGCCTGCGCCCCGTCGAGGCGGCTGTCGGCGAGGACCGCGTCGATTGTGGCGTTCAGCCGGGTCTGCGCGGGGGTGGGCGCTTCGGCGGTGGCGGTGGTGGTGCCGGCGGCGGCCGCGGTGGCGACCAGCGCCAGCACCGCGAGCGCCCGGGGGAATAGGCGTCGATGCATGGGACGATGCTGCCACGGAGATTTCCTGCGGGAAAGGCTCCGGTGCGAAAGGTTATTTGCGGCCCGCCGACGCGGGCACCGCGATCCCCCGGGTGTTCCCGGTACGACTCGGGGAAAACACCTGTTCACCGGGGAGCGGCCGATCGCCGGGTTCCGTTTGACGGATGACCTGGCAGCGGGCACGGTGGGGGTGAGGGCCGGGGAACCGCCCTGCTTCCAGCGCGGCGGGACGTGTCTCGCCCGCTTCCGGGTCGCGAGCCGACCGCGTGGGCCGTGTCGCCCGCGAAACCCGACATCCAGCCATGAGGAGTTCAGCCATGCTGACCATGACCGACAACGCCGTCCTGGTGATCCGTGACCTCGCCGCCCAGCAGGACGTCGCCGACGCGGGCGGGCTGCGCATCGCCGCCGACACCGACGCCGGTTCGCTCTCGATCGAGCTGGTGCCGCAGCCGGTGCAGGGCGACCAGGTGGTGGACACCGAGGGGGCGCGCATCTTCCTCGACTCGGACGCGGCCGAGCTGCTGAACGACACGTCTGTGGACGCCGTCGTCGACGAGGAGGGCGTGGTCCAGTTCGGGTTCACCGAGAAGGAGTGAGCTCAGCCGGCCCGCTGGTCCGGTTCCGGCCGGACCAGCGCGGCCAGCACGTGCGCCAGATGGTGTGAGGTGCTCCACGCGATCCAGCTGGCCGGTGAGCCCGCGCCGGCGCCCCGCCGGGCCCGCCGGACGATCTCGTGGTCGCCCCAGGAGAAGCCGGCCCCGGCCGACGACCAGTGCGGCGCGGTGGTGAGCGTGCGGCACAGGTCGGCGAAACGTTCGTCGCCCCGCCCGCCTCGCCGCGACCAGCGGTACACCCACCACGCGTCGTCGGCGGCCCAGCGCAGCGTCGGGGTCCGGTCGCCCGGCTCGTCCGCGTCCCGCACCGCGCAGCAGACGCCGTAGTCGCCGTACCCGAGGTCCAGGTCGGCCAGGCGCCGCCAGAGCGACCAGTCGTAGCGGTCCAGCCGCACCGGTTCGTCCACCGGCAGCCGGGACAGCGACGGCGGCATTCCGCCCGCGGCCACCGTGACCGAGCGCCAGGCGTGCCGCCGGGCCCACTGCGCCGCCCGCCGGACCCTCGGCTCGGCCAGCCGGACGTCGGCCCGGCAGCACACGTCCCCCGCGTCCAGCAGCAGATCGCACTGCTCGGGCAGCAGTCCGGTCACCCGCCACACCCGTTCCGCCGCGGCCGTCGCGGCGTCCGGTCCGGCCCGGTCCGGGCCGACCCGCAACCGGACCACCGCGTGGTGCGCCCAGGCCCGGGCCGCCGCGCCGTGCGCGGCCAGCCGCCGGTCACTGTCCGCGAGACCGATGACCGGCACCAGCGGTACGCCCCAGCGGGCCGGATCGTGGTCCGCGCTGTCCGGCAGCGCCGACACGTCGACGGCGGGCAGCAGTCCGTCGGGCAGCCGGCTCAGCGCGTCCACGATGGACGGCGCGTCGGCCGGAACGTCGAGGATCGGTGCGAGCAGCGCGGCGGAGGCGTCGTCGAGCCGGGTCAGCGCCTCCAGCTCCCCGCGTCGTGCGGCCAGCACCGGGCGGTAGACCGGAGGTCGACCTCGGAGCGGCGGCACCATACTTCAATGTAGCCAGACAATTGCGTTGCGTCATGGTTTCCGGTCGGCTCCGGTTCCGCGAGAAGGCGTCGCGGGGTCGGCGGAGCGAGCCGTGAAGTCGACGTTCAGGCCGACGTTTCCGCAGCTCAGAGCCGTCCACTGTCAGTGATCGGACAGTCCTCCGGCTGGTTGCCGGGCGGTTCGCCGACATAGCGTCGGAATCACCGAGGGGGACCGCCGACGATCGCCCGGAAGTGCACGAACGCCTCCTGCCGGCGTACCGGCGGGAGAGAGGATCACCATGCCGAGCCGCAGGGCAAGGAGGGAAACCACCGGCCAGCCGATCCCGAGCATGCGGGATGCCGCGCGCGCCGACACCGAGATCAACTCGTGTTCGCCGGTCGGGTTGCCGGCCACCGCGCGCATGCTGTTCGCCGTGGTCGACGCCAACGGACGGCTCGTCCGGGGCCTCGGCGCCACCTCGGCCACCCGGCTCGCCGCCGGGATGTACCAGGTGGCGTTCGACCAGGACGTGGCCGGGGCGGCGTACGTCGGGACGGTCGGCCCGGCGACGGCGAACGGGCTGGTACCGCAGGGCGTCATCACTGTGGCGCCGCGGTCGGGCATCGCCAACGCGGTGTTCGTCGAGACGCACGGCGCGAGCGGGCACGCGGACCGCCCGTTCCACCTGGCCGTGCTGGCCTGACCGGACCCGCAGACGAGCGCACGGCGCCGCACGACCTCCGGTCGTAACGTCGCCGCGCTCCGGCCGTCTCCCACCACCGCAGCCGTACGGCGGTACGCCGGCGGGGACCTGGCTCGACCGGCCCAGCCCGCACCGGTCTTGTCGGCAGCACATGCCCCTTCTCAGGGCATCCAAACCGGATCGGCGTGGGGAATTCCACCATCTGCGACTCCCGGCGTGGCGGGCGCGTGATCGGGGTATGAGCGGGCCATGGAGCATTTCACGATCGCGACAGTCGCCGAGAAGAGTCCCGACTTCCGCCGCGTGCTCTGGACCGGGGAGCACACCCAGCTGGTCATCATGACCATTCCGCCGGGCGGCGAGATCGGCGAGGAGGTCCACGAGGGCATCGACCAGATCCTCACGTTCGTCAGCGGCACCGGCGAGGCGCGGGTGGCCGGGGAGAAGAAGGAGGTCGTCTCCGGCGACCTGGTGGTCGTACCGGCCGGCACGAAGCACAACTTCGTCAACACCGGGCCGAACCCGCTGGTGCTCTACACCGTCTACGGCCCGCCGGAGCACGCCGACGGCGCGGTGCACAAGACGAAGGAGGAGGCGGACGCCGCCGAGGAGGCGGGCGAGGACGAGCCGCCGACGTCCTGACGCCCGGTGCGCACGTGTTAAGCGGGGGCCCCTGCTCTACCGGAGATGTTAAGAAGGGGCCCCTCCTTGCACCAGGCCGGGGTATTTCAGGCCGGCGCCGGTGTTGAGCACCACCACGCGCTCACCGGGCCGGATCCACCCGCCCGCGCGCAGGTGCCGGGCGGCGGTCAGGCAGGCCGCGCCCTCCGGGCAGAGCAGCAGCCCCTCCCGGGCGGCGAAGTCGCGCAGGTCGGCGAGGATCTCCGCGTCGTCCACCGCGATCGCGGTGCCGGCGCTCTCCCGCAGCGCCGACAGGATCAGCTCGTCGCCGAGCGGCGCGGGCACGGTGATGCCGAACGCGACGGTGTGCGCGTCCTGCCACGGGGTGACGCGCTCCTCGCCGGCCGCGAACGCCCGCACGATCGGCGCGCACCCGGTGGACTGCACCGCGACCAGCCGGGGCAGCCGGTCCTCCACCCAGCCCAGCTCGCGCAGCTCGTGCAGCGCCTTGTGGATGCCGATCAGCCCGACGCCCCCGCCGGTCGGATAGACGATCACGTCGGGCACCTGCCAGCCGAGCTGCTCGACGATCTCGTACCCCATGGTCTTCTTGCCTTCGAGGCGGTACGGCTCGCGCAGCGTGCCGGCGTCGAAG
Source organism: Micromonospora sp. AB353 (assembly GCF_049538395.1). Lineage (NCBI taxonomy): Bacteria > Bacillati > Actinomycetota > Actinomycetes > Micromonosporales > Micromonosporaceae > Micromonospora > Micromonospora sp. AB353. The sequence goes on from NZ_JBMVFV010000030.1 coordinate 13,889, forward strand.
ATCCCGCCGTCCGACCCGGCGATCAGCTCGGCGATGTCCCGCCCCGCGTCGTTTATCAGGCCGTCGATCAGCCGCAGGTCGGCGCCGGCGGCGAGGCACTCCTCGCGGCAGATCGTCGGCGCGGCCAGCGGCATGGCGATCGTCGCGCCGATCCCGGCCCGCGCCGCGTACGTGGCCCAGGCCGCTCCCGCGTTGCCGTTCGTGGGCATGGCGATCCGCCGCACGCCCAGCTCCCGGGCCCGGCTCACGCCCACCGACGCGCCGCGCGCCTTGAACGACCCGGTCGGGGTCAGCCCCTCGTCCTTGACGATCAGATCCGCGATGCCGATCTCGTGGCCGTACGCCGGCGCGCGCCACATCGGCGTCCAGCCCTCGCCCAGCGTGGTCACGCACCGGGGGTCGGCCACCGGCAGCAGTTCCCGGTAGCGCCACAGGTCGGCCGGGCGCAGCCCGAACCGCTCCGGCGCGACGGTGGCGGCCACCGCGGCGAGGTCGTAGCGGGCCAGCAGCGGCGAGCCGCAGCCGCACAGGTTCTGCAACACGTCGGCCGGGTGTTCACTGCCGCAGCGCGGGCACTCCAGGTGCGTCAGGTGCACGGTGGTCCTCAGCTCGCGTCGATGCTCAGCCAGTGCCGGCTGCGCCGGCCCGGCTCGTACGGGGAGTCGAGGCGTTTCGCCACCACTCCCGGGAGCCCCTGCTCACGGGCGGCCCGTAGGGCGTCCGCGCCGACTCCCGGGAACCACGGCGGAGTCTGCCAGTGCGGACCGGTGAGCGCCAGACCGTCGAGCAGGTCACGGCGTTGCGCGTACGGCACGTCGAGGCTGGACACGCCCTCCAGCCAGAGCAGGTCGACGGCGAGGAACTGACCGTCGCGCCGGGTCGGCGGACGGACCCGCCCGGCCGGGTCGATCCGGACCAGCACGCCGTCGAGCACCGCCTCGGCCGGGGCCAGCGCCTCGGCCATGCCCCGCGCCCAGGGGTACGACCCGGTGACGTCGGTGTCGTCGCCGTCGAGCAGCCGCAGCCGGCCGCCCGAGACGTACGCCATCGCGCGCACGCCCGCCCAGCGCAGCTCGTACCCCCAGGCGGCGGCGTCGCGCGGCAGCCGCCCGCCCTCGGCGGGCCGCATCGGGCGGACCAGTTCGGGCATCGGCGTCCAGCCCTCCGGCGCCGGGTCGGTGCGCCTGATCATCCAGTCCCGGCCCCGCCCGCCGGTGGCGAACAGGACGTACCGGCCCTTCGTGCGCTCGCCGTCGAGCACCACGATCACCTCGTCGTCGCGCCACTTCTCCGCCCGGTAGGTGCCGGTGTCGTGCACTGTCATCCGCCCGCCGCCGTACTCCCCGGCGGGGATCTCCCCGTGGAACGTCAGGTACTCCATCGGGTGGTCCTCGGTGTGCACCGCCAGATGGTTGCGGCCTGGGTCGCGGGGCAGGCCGCGCGGCACCGCCCAGGAGGCCAGCACGCCGTCGTGCTCCAGGCGCAGATCCCAGTGCAGGCTCCGGGCGTGGTGCTGCTGGATGACGAAGCGGGGCGCGCGCCGCGCGGACCGCTTCCGGCCGGCAGCCCGCTCGGGCACCGGTTCCGGGGTACGCGCGGCGTCCCGTTTCCGCCGGTACTCCTCCAGCCGGTCCGCCATCCCCGCATCCTCCCCCAGACCCGCCGTACGCGCCGGGATGCCGGTGTGTGTGCGGCCAACCGGGGTAGAACGGGGGACATGGACAGCGACCAGCCCACCCTCCCGCTCGCCGGCGACGTCCGGATCCCGCTGCTCGGCTTCGGCACGTGGCAGGCCACCGGCGAGGCCGGTTACCAGGCGGTGCTCGCCGCGCTGGACGCCGGCTACCGCCACATCGACACGGCCACCATGTACGGCAACGAGAAGGAGGTCGGGCGGGCGGTCAAGGAGAGCGGTCTGCGCCGCGAGGACGTCTTCATCACCACCAAGCTGCCGCCGGACCGGGTGGGCCGGGAGCGGGAGACCATCGAGGCCAGCCTGGCCGCCCTGGACACCGACTACGTCGACCTGTGGCTGGTGCACTGGCCGCCGTCCGCGCCGGGCGACAGCATCCCGGTGTGGCGGGAGATGCTCGCCGCGCGGGACGAGAACATGGCGCGCACGGTGGGGGTGAGCAACTACTCGATCGGGCAGATCGACGAGCTGATCCAGGCCACCGAGGAGACGCCGGCGGTCAACCAGATCCGCTGGAGCCCGTCGCTGTACGACAGGCGCACACACGCCGCCCACCGGGACCGGGGCGTGGCGCTGGAGGGGTACAGCCCGTTCAAGACCAGTGACCTGTCCGACCCGGTGCTGGTCCGCATCGCCCAGGCGCACGACGTGTCGCCGGCCCAGGTGGTGCTGCGCTGGCACATCGACCACGAGATCGTGGTGATTCCGAAGTCGGTCACGCCGGAGCGCATCCGGGCCAACGTCGACGTGTTCGGGTTCTCGCTCACCGCCGAGGAGATGCGCGACGTCGACGCACTCGCCGGCTGAGGCGTACCCGGGGAAGGGGGCGCGGTCCGCGACGGACCGCGCCCCCTTCTCCTGTGCGGTGGTCAGCCCCGGGCGCAGGTGGAGCCGTTGAGCGTGAAGCTGCTCGGCGCGGAGTAGCTGCCGTTCAGCGTCGCCTGGTAGCCGAAGCTGGTGGACGCCCCCGGCGCCAGCGTGCCGTTGTAGCCGGCGTTACGGGCGGTCACCGCCGAGCCGCTCTGGCTCACGGTGGCGTTCCACGCGTTGGTGACCGTCTGCCCGGAGGGCAGGTTGTAGTTGAGCGTCCAGCCGTTGATCGTGCCGGAGCCGGTGTTCTTGACCGTCACGTCGGCGGTGAAGCCGTTGTTCCACACGTTCGCCGCCTTGTAGGTGACGGTGCAGGACGCGCCGCCCGACGGCGGGGGGGTGGTCGGCGCCGACGTGGTCGGCGGCGGGTTCGAGCCGCCGGTGTTCACGCTCTGCGAGAACGAGTTCACCGCCAGCCCGACGCCGCCCTGCCACGGCTCGAAGCCGGCCTGGATGCTGGTCAGGTACCAGTCGTTGGTGATCGCGCCCCGGTTGCGGGTGTCGTTGATGAACGCCATCGCGTCGAAGCTGAAGCTGGGGATGGCCGACGGCGACAGGTACGAGATGACGTTGTTGGAGCCGTTGCTGCCGCGCCAGACCTCCCAGGTGCGGCCGGCGATGCTGGCGGTGCCGACCGGCGAGCCGATGGGCTGGATCGAGCCCTGCCGGTTGAGCCAGATCATGATCTCCATCTGGTTGACGCCGTCGCGCTTGGGCGACGGGTCGAGCCAGATGTCGTACGACGCGTTGAAGGTCGCGCCGCTGACGTAGTTGTAGCTGATGCTGGACGGCGCGCTGCTGATGTTCTTCACCTGCACGGGCAGGTTCGTGCCGGGCGAGCAGTTGGTGTAGTGGCAGCCCACGAAGATCGACGGGTACGCGACCGGCGCCCCGTTTGTCGGCGCGGAGCCGTCCGCGCGGGTGATCGAGAAGCCGGTCGAGGTGACGTTGATGCACTGCTGGGCACTGGTGCCCCAGCGGTTGTTCTGCACCACGTACTTGCCGCCGATCGTGGTCGAGCCGTACTGCTCGCAGATCTGGGTGTCGGCGGAGGCGGTGCCGCCGAGCGCGACGGCGACGAGGGTGCCGGCGGCGAGCAGTCCGGCCGCCGCGAGGGCCCTGAGTGGACGCTTCATGATGCTCCTTGGCTCGGCGCGGGACGGCGCCGGTTCGGTCGGTGGTACGTGCGGGAGCGCTCCCACGGTGCACTGAACACATTTACATGTCTCGAATCATTGCGCAAATGCGCCGGGCTCGTTAACGCTCCGCGTCCGGTCGGTGGCGCGAGCGACCGCCGCGACCGCCGCCTTCCCCCAGATGGAGGCGGGATTCCTGCCGGTGGGACGGGGTGTGCCGCCGACCGGCGGCCCGCACCAGGGCACACGGGCACTTCCGCCGCCTGGTTGCGGCGAGTAATGTCTTGCCTCCAACGCGTTCCGATCCCCCTCCGGAGGCGTACCCCGTGATGGGTGGTTCCCCCCTGCGCATCCTCGTCGTCGGCGCGGGCATCGCCGGCCTCGCCGTGGCCCGGGCGCTGCGCCTGGCGGGGTTCCGGCCCGACGTCACCGAGCGGCTGCCACCCACTGAGTCGACCGAGACCGGCCTCTACCTACCAGGTAACGCCGCCCGGGCGATGCGCCGGCTCGACCTCGACGGGCCGCTGCGCCCGCTCGGCCAGGTGATCCACCGGCAGCGCTTCCTCGACGCCGCCGGAGCGCCGCTGTGCGAGGTCGACCTCGACGCGCTCTGGGCGGGCGTGGGGGAGTGCCGGGCGCTGCCCCGGGCCGAACTGCACCGGGTGCTGCTCACCGGTGCCGGCGGCGCGGTGCGCCACGGCGCCGAGGTGAGCACCGTCGACCCGCTGCCCGGCCGGGTCGCCGTCGGTTTCACCGACGGCACCACCGCGGAGTACGACCTGGTCGTCGGCGCCGACGGGCCCCGCTCGGCGGTACGGACGCTCGCCGCGCTCGGCGGACCGCCACGCCCCGCCGGGCAGGTGGTCTACCGCGCCCTGGTGCGCGGCGGCCCCCGCATCGCGGACTGGACCGCCCTGCTCGGCCAGCGGGCCGGGTTCCTCGTGGTGCCGCTCGGCGCCGGGCGGCTCTACTGCTATGCCGACGAGGCCGGCACCGACCTGCCCGCCGACCCGATCGCCCGCCTGCACGAGCTGTTCGGCTCCTACGGCGGCCCGGTGCCCGAGGTGCTGGCCGCGCTGGAGACCGTATGCGTGGAGCGCACCGAGGAGGTCGAGCTGGGACGCTGGTTCCACGGCCGGGTGCTGCTCGTCGGTGACGCCGCTCACGCCACCGCGCCGACGCTGTCCCAGGGTGCCGCCATGGCGCTGGAGGACGCCGTCGTGCTCGCCGAGTCGCTGCGGGCCGCCGGCAGCGTCGACGCCGCGCTGATCGCGTACGAGAGTCGTCGCCGCCCGCGTACCCGCTGGGTGCGGGACCGGACCCGGGACCGCAACCGCACCCGCGACGTGCCGCCGGCGCTGCGCGACCCGTTGCTGCGCGGACGCGGCGGCCGGATCTTCCGGGAGCACTACCGGCTCCTGACCGGTCCCCTCTAGAGAGCGGGAGATCGTAGCCGCCCACCCCACGCGGCGGGGCCACCTACCGGGGACTATCCTCCTTGCGGATGACGGCTGCGCCGATGACCAGCGCGCCGAGCGGGACAACCAGAACCGGAGGCCACTCGTGACCACCGTCGCACCCAAGCCGGTCGTGACCCGGCCCTGGCCGGTCCGGGAGCCGGTCAAGGGGTCGGCCATCGCGCGGCTGCTGCGCACCACGGACGCGAAGCAGATCGGGATCATGTACATGGTCACCGCGTTCGTGTTCTTCATGATCGGTGGCCTGATGGCCCTGATCATGCGTGCCGAACTCGCGCGACCGGGCCTGCAGTTCCTGTCGCCCGAGCAGTACAACCAGCTCTTCACGATGCACGGCACGATCATGCTGCTGTTCTTCGCGACGCCGATCGTGTTCGCCTTCGCGAACTACGTGGTGCCGCTGCAGATCGGCGCGCCGGACGTGTCGTTCCCCCGGCTCAACGCCTTCGCCTACTGGCTGTACCTGTTCGGCGGCACGCTCGCCACCGCGGGCTTCATCGCCCCGGGCGGCGCGGCCGACTTCGGCTGGACCGCGTACACGCCGCTGAGCACCGCCGACCACGCCCCGGGCGTGGGCGCGAACATGTGGGTCGTCGGCCTGGCCATCTCCGGTCTGGGCACGATCCTCGGCGCGGTCAACCTGATCACCACGATCCTGACCCTGCGCGCGCCCGGCATGACCATGTTCCGGATGCCGATCTTCACCTGGAACATGCTGGTCACCAGCCTGCTGGCGATCCTGGTCTTCCCGCTGCTGGCCGCCGCGCTGTTCGCGCTCGCCGCGGACCGCCTGATGGGCGCCCACGTGTACGACCCGGCGACCGGCGGGCCGATGCTGTGGCAGCACCTGTTCTGGTTCTTCGGTCACCCCGAGGTGTACATCATCGCGCTGCCGTTCTTCGGCATCATCAGCGAGATCATCCCGGTGTTCTCCCGGAAGCCGATCTTCGGCTACAAGGGCCTGGTGGCCGCCACCATCGCCATCGCCGCCCTGTCGATGAGCGTCTGGGCGCACCACATGTTCGCCACCGGCCAGGTGCTGCTGCCCTTCTTCAGCTTCCTGAGCTACCTGATCGCGGTGCCGACCGGTATGAAGTTCTTCAACTGGATCGGCACCATGTGGCGGGGCCAGATCACCTTCGAGACGCCGATGCTGTTCTCGATCGGCTTCCTGGTGACCTTCCTCTTCGGTGGTCTCACCGGTGTGCTGCTGGCCAGCCCGCCGCTCGACTTCCACCTGCACGACTCGTACTTCGTGGTGGCGCACTTCCACTACGTGCTCTTCGGCACGATCGTGTTCGCGGTGTTCGCCGGCATCTACTTCTGGTTCCCGAAGATGTTCGGCCGGATGCTCGACGAGCGGCTCGGCAAGATCCACTTCTGGCTGACCATGATCGGCTTCCACACCACGTTCCTGGTGCAGCACTGGCTGGGCAACGAGGGCATGCCGCGCCGGTACGCCGACTACCAGGCCGCCGACGGCTTCACCACGCTGAACACGATCTCCACGATCGGCGCGTTCATCACCGGTATCTCGACGCTGCCGTTCATCTGGAACTGCTGGAAGTCGTACAAGACCGGCCCGGTCGTCGAGGTCGACGACCCGTGGGGCCACGGCAACTCGCTCGAGTGGGCCACCAGCTCCCCGCCGCCGCTGCGCAACTTCGACCGCATGCCGCGGATCCGCTCGGAGCGGCCGGCGTTCGACGCGAAGTTCCCCGAGCTTGCCGCCGGGCAGAGCCTGGCCGGTCCGCCCGAGGGTGGTGCCAAGCCGCTGACCAGCGAGGTCAACGGTGGCGCCAGCTACCAGGAGGACACCGCAGGCAACCTCGACCAGCGCTGACGCAGTCCAAGGCCGGGCGCCGCACTCCCTCACGGGGGTGCGGCGCCCGCCCTGTTTCCTCCCGCCCGCCCCGCCCGCCCGCCCATCCCCGTTGATCATGAAGTTGACGGTGTTCCGTGTCCGATTTGTCGCCGCCAACTTCATGATCACCGGGGTGGGGGGCGGGGTGCGGCACCAGTTCGGGGGAGTGGTGGTGTCCGGAGCGCCTGGAACTAGCCACCTCCCCGTACTGGTTTCGCCCCGCCTCGGGGGAGCACGAATTCCTCGATCACGCCGGGCGGGGTAGGGGGCGGAAGGCGTGAGCGAGGGCCGAGGGCTAGCGGGAGGCCAGGGCCAGGTCGGGGTCGGTCGGGGTGGGGAGTCGGGTGCGGCGGTGGCGCAGCTCTATCGGGAGCACCGCCAGCGCCACCAGCGCGCCGATCGCGCCGGTGACCACGAAGCCCCACGCGGGCGCGGAGGCGTCGATGACCGCGCCGGCCAGCGGTGCGCCGAGCGCGATGCCGACCGTCACGGCGGAACCGTGCAGGCCCATCGCCAGACCTCGGACGGAGGACGGGGCCAGCCGGCTGACCGCGTCGGAGGTGGACGCGATGGTGGGCGCGCAGAGCGCACCGGCCGGGATCAGCGCCAGGCAGAGCAGCCACCAGTGCGACCCGCCCAGCCCGACCGGGATGGTGGTGAGGCTCAGCGCGGCCATCAGCGCCAGCGGGGAGAACGAGCGGCGTACCGCGCCGTAGGCGAAGCCGCCGGCCAGCGAGGCGACCGCCCAGGCGGCCAGCACGGCGCCGGTCCAGCCGACCTCGCCTCCCTCTCTGAGCACGGCGACCACCGCGACGTCGGTGCCGCCGAGCACCAGGGTGGCGGCGAGGCTGACCGCCAGGACGGCCAGCAGGCGCGGGGTGAGCCATTCGCGGCGGTGCACCGGGCGCGGCGGACCGGCCGGTTCGTCGGCGGCCCGGATCGGCGGGTCGAGCAGCCAGAAGCAGATGCCGGAGGCGACGATGCCGGCGCCGACCGCCCAGAGCGTCAGGCGCGGCGTGACGGCGGTGGCCAACGCGACGGCGAGCGCCGGGCCGACCATGAACGACAGCTCCACGGCCATCGAGTCCAGCGCGTACGCGGGGCGGCGCTTCTCCACCGGCACCAGCGCGGCGATCGACTGGCGGACCATCGAGAAGATCGGCAGGGCGAGCAGCCCGGCGAAGAACGCGGCCGGCAGGAGCACCGGGTACGGCAGTGTGGGCGCGGCGGACCAGAAGAGCGCCTCGGCGACGGTGGTGAGCACCAGCACCGGCCGGAGCCCTCGGCGATCGATGAGCCGCCCGAGCAGCGGCGCGCCGACCGCCGCGCCGATCGTCGACGCGGCGCCGACCAGGCCGGCGGCGCCGTAGCCGCGGCCCAGGTCGAGCACCACGTAGAAGGTGAGCGTCACCCCGGTGGCGGTCAGCGGCACACGGGCCAGCACCGACACCAGCAGCAACGATCGGAGACCGGGTAGGGCGAGCGCATCCCGGTAAGGCTTCAGGTTCACGACGGTCCGTACCTCCGGCGCCATCCTGGGGCCGGGGTACGACACCCGCAAGCGATTACCGGGTCAAGCGGTGGCGATCACAGGCTCGCCCACCATTGTCACCCCGGCGCCGTCGAGTGCCCGCAGCGCCACGTCGAGCGTGTCCGGCGCGACGGCGGCGGTCAGGTCGAGCAGCACGGTGGTCCGGAAGCCCTCCCGGGCGGCGTCCAGGGCGGTCGCGCGTACGCAGTGGTCGGTGGCGATGCCGACCACGTCGACCCGGTCCACGTCGTGCCGGCGCAGCCAGTCGGCCAGGCACTCGCCGTCGGGCGCGTGGCCTTCGAACCCGGAGTACGCGGCCGCGTGCTCGCCCTTGTGGAAGATCACCTCGACCCGGTCGGTCGCCAGCTCGCTGTGGAACTCGGAGCCGGAGGTGCCCACCACGCAGTGCCGTGGCCAGGAGTCGACGTAGTCCGGCGGGTCGCCGAAGTGCGCGCCCGGGTCGACGTGGTAGTCCTTCGTCGCGACCACGTGGTCCCACCGGTCCGGCTCGGCGGCGAGCAGCCGGGAGATGCCGGCGGCCACGCCGGCTCCGCCACCGACCGCGAGGGAGCCGCCCTCGCAGAAGTCGTTCTGCACGTCCACGATGATCAGGGCGTTCGCCATCTGACGGGTTCCTCCTCAGCTCGCGGGTACGACGGTCACCGGTACGGCGGGATCCCCGGCGGAGAGCTTGAGCCCCTCCCACGGGATCGAGATCAGGCACTGGCGCAGGTGGTCCCGGGACTCCTCCAGCGTGGGCAGCGTCTCCGGCTCGCCCGACACCACGTACGAGTGCTGGAGCAGCCGGTCGTTGGGCTGCCGGTCCGGTACGCCCTGCGGCACGATGACCTCCTCGGTGGCGGTGCCGGTGGGCTTGTGCCGGCGGACCGCGACCTTCCGGCCGCCGATGGTGGCCTTGTGCTCGGAGCGCTTGACCACCGGCCGCCCCTCCACCTCGACCAGCTTGTAGACCAGGCCGGCGGTGGGCGCGCCGGAGCCGGTCACCACCGCGGTGCCGGCGCCGTACATGTCGACCGGTTCGGCGGCGAGCGCGGCGATGGCGTACTCGTCGAGGTCACCGGAGACGATGATCTTCGTCTCGGTGGCGCCGAGTGAGTCGAGCAGCTCGCGGGACTGCTGGGCGATCACCGCGAGGTCGCCGGAGTCGATCCGGACCGCCCGCAGCTCCGGCCCGGCCACCGCGATCGCGTTGCGGATGCCCTGGGCGATGTCGTACGTGTCGACGAGCAACGTGGTGTCCTTGCCCAGCGTAGCGACCTGGGAGGCGAACGCGGCCCGCTCGTCGTCGTGCAGCAGCGTGAAGGCGTGCGCGGCGGTGCCCGCGGTGGGGATGCCGTAGCGCTGCCCGGCGGCCAGGTTGGAGGTGAAGCGGAACCCGGCCAGGTACGCGGACCGCGCCGCCGCGACGGCGGCCTCCTCGTGCGCCCGGCGGGAGCCCATCTCGATCAGCGCCCGGCCCCGGGCGGCGGTGACCATCCGGGCCGCGGCGGCGGCGACCGCGCAGTCGTGGTTGAGCACCGACAGGACGAGCGTCTCCAGCACCACGCACTCGGCGAACGTGCCGGACACGGTGAGGATCGGGGAGCCGGGGAAGAACAGCTCGCCCTCGGCGTAGCCGTCGATGTCGCCGGTGAACCGGTAGCCGGCCAGCCACTGCGCGGCCGGCTCGTCCACCACACCGGTACGGCGCAGGAAGTCGATCTCCGCCGGGTCGAACCGGAAGTCGCGGATCATCTCGATCAGGCGGCCGGTTCCGGCGACCACGCCGTACCGGCGCCCGGCCGGCAGCCGCCGGCTGAACACCTCGAAGACGCAGCGTCGGTCGGCCGTGCCGTCACGCAGGGCCGCGCTGACCATGGTCAGCTCGTAGTGGTCGGTCAGCAGCGCGGGACGAAGGGTGCTCACCGCCCCAGCCTAGAGTTCAGTCCGGATCCGCGCCGTCGTGGCCCGGCATCGACCGCAGGGCGGCCCGCAACTCGCCGCGCCCGGCGACGCCGAGTTTGCTGTAGACGCGCTGGAGATGGTTCTCCACGGTGCGTGTCGACAGGAACAGCCGCTCGGCGATGGCGCGGCTGGTCACGCCGTCCGCGGCCAGCCGGGCGACCTCCCACTCCCGCTCGCTGAGCGCCGGGCGCAGCAGCCGCAGCGCCGGGGTGGAGATCTCGTCGCAGCGGCGCAGCAGATCCGCGAGACGTTCCCGGATCGGCCCGGTGGCGCCGGCCCGGACGTGTCGCGTCCGGTGCAGGGCCAGGGCGGTCGCCTCGGCCGCGTACACGATCAGCTCCCGGTCGGCGAAGGCGTCGGCGACCGCGAGCAGTGCGTCCGGCGAGCCGTCGACAGCGGCCCGGCCGAACCGGGCGACGAGCGGCGGCAGGACGCCGTCGACCTGCTCGGAGAGTTCGGCCAGGCGTTGCGCCACGGTGCGCCGGCCACCGTCGGTGCAGGTCGGCCCGACCGGCGCGGCGGCCTGGTCCAGCCGGACCAGGTCGAGCAGGACGAGCAGCTCGTGCCCGGCCAGGCCGTCCTCGCGCAGCCGGTCGGCCAGCGCGCACAGGTGCTTGGTGGCCGCCGGCACGTCACCCGTGGCGGCCTGGACCGCGCCCCGGGCCTGTTCCAGCCACGGGTAGAGCACGGCCATGCCGGGCGCGTGCGTCCGGTCCGCCTCGGCCATCGCGTCGGCCGCGTGCGTCACGTCCCCGCGCAGCGCGGCGGCCTGGGCGCGCTCGGCGTGCGCGAGGCCCGCGTACACCCGGCTGGTGGCGAGCACCGCGCACGCCTCCAGGCTGGTCCGCAGCGCCTCGTCGCCGCGCCCGCGCAGCCGTGCCGCGTGCGCCTGCAGGATGGCCAGGTAGCCGGTGCCGAGCCGGAAGTCACCGGCCCCGGCCAGGTCGGCGAACTCGTCGGCGACTATCGCGTCGATGCCGGGCAGGTCGCCGGAGAGCGCCAGCCGGGTGCCCCGGGCCAGCTCCATGGCGAGCTGGAGGTAGGGCATGTCGGCCCGCCAGCACGCCGCCTCGGCCTGCACCCGGGCGATCGCTGTGGCGCTGCGCTGGTATTGCCCCTGCGCGGCCTGGAGGTGGGCGAGCGTGCAGCGGGCCAGCTCCCGGGCCGCCATCGGGGCGGCGGGCCGGTCCAGCACCTCCTGGGCCAGCCGGACCGCGACGTCGACGTCGAGGCGGTGCAGCCGCATGATGGCCTCGAACGCGCGTACCCGGGCCCGGTCGGCGGGGTCGCTCAGCTCGTCGCCACGCGCGGCGATCTCCTCCACGGTGGACTCGCGGTTGAGCCCCCAGTAGCTGACCATGCCCCGGACGGTCAGCCACCGGCTGCGCCGCCGGTCGTCGTGGATCTCGCCGGCGACCTGGTCGAGCACTCCGATCGCCTCGTCCGGCCGGTCGCCGAACATGAGGATGGTGGCGAGCAGTTCGGCCGCGTCGGTGCCGCCGCCGGCCTCCAGCGCGGCGCGGGCCAGCCGGGTGGCCAGCGGCACGTCGTACCTGCCGAACGCCTGCACCGCCGCTTCGAGCAGCAGGGCCACGTCCTGTGCCGTCCCCGAGTCGAGCCGCCACACCGCGACGCGCAGCAGGTCCTCCCGGCGGCGCTTGCCGACCTGTTCCAGCAGCCCGGCCAGGGTGGCCTGGAGCCGGCGGGTGCGGCTGACCGGGCAGTGCCGGCGCATCACCTCGCCGTAGAGCGGGTGCGCCAGCCGGACGTTGAGCCGCCGGTCGTCGTGGACCAGCGTGATGAGCCCGCGTTCCTCGGCCGTCTCCACGTCCGCCGGGTCGACCGCCCGTTCCAGCAGTTGCAGGCCCAGCGGCTCGCCGAAGGCGACAAGCTCGACGACCGCCCGGACGCCGGGGGTGAGCTGGCCGATCCGGGTGTCGATCAGCTCGGTGAGGTTGGGCGCCAGCTCCAGCCGGCCGGTCCAGGTCCAGAGCCCGTACCTGCGGTCCAGCGCGTCGTCGGCGGCGAGCACCAGTTCCCGCAGCAGCAGCGGGTTGCCGGCGGAGAGCTGGAACAGCCGGTCCGAGGAGCCGGCGTCGACCGGGCCGCCCAGGATGGCGGCGAGCAGCCCGGAGGTCTCGGTGCGGCACAGCGGGCCCAGTTCGACCAGGTCGGCCAGGTCGTCGGTCCAGAGTGCGCGGATCGGCAGCGGAACCTGTTCGCCGTTGCGCAGCGTCCCGACGACGTACGCGTTCTCCGAGCGGGCGACCAGGTGCACGAGCGCCGCCGAGGGCGGGTCGAGCAGATGCGCGTCGTCGATGGCGAGCACGATGGGCCGGCCGGCTGCCTGTTCCTGGAGCACGTCCAGGGCCCAGCGCAGGATCCCGGCGGGGGACAGGCCCTGCGGCTGCGAGGCGGGCAGCACCTGGACCAGCCCGCCGAACGGCAGCGCGGCGGTGGTGGCGCTGGCCGCGATGGACCAGATCGCGTACCGCTCGGGGGAGAGCGCGGCCACCCCCTCGCGCAACAGCCGGCTCTTGCCGACCCCGGCGTCGCCGCTGAAGAGCAACCCGCGCCCCTCGGGGCCGCCGACCGCCGACAACAGACGGTTGAGTTCATCAGTACGGCCGACGAACTCCCACCTACTCATCGATGCAGCATATCGACCGTGTTCCGTCCGCGTACGTATCGTCACGCAGTGAAGTTGAGTAATCTGTTCATTACCCGTGAGTACCGGAGTTGTTGGCTGTCGGATGGCCGACACCCTTACTCTTCCGGCAGTCCCCGTAACCAGGGAAGATCCGCGACCGGCACCCCGGTCGCCCGACCGGGAGGCCCACCTGATGACACCGGGTCCGCTCCCATCGGTCGACGTGCCCGACCCGAGCCGTCAGGCCGAGCCCCCCTCCGGAAGCGCCCCGCTGCCGACCCGGCTCGGTGTGACAGCGCCCGGTCCCGACGAGCCGATGGCGGTGGTCGTCGCCGGTCCGGCCGGCGCGAACCGGCGCGAGCTGATCGCCGGCCTGCTCGGGATCGAGGCCGCGACGCTCGCCGTGCCGCCGGGGAGCAACCTGCTGGTCCAGCACGCCGCCACCGCCACCCGCGCCGCGTACGTCCCGGGCTACCGCCAGCCGCACTCCTACGGCGCCGACCCGCTCGCGGCCGGCCCGGCGCTGGCCCGGCCGCCCCGCCGGGTCGAGCTGAGCCTGTCCGATCCGCTGCTGCGGCACTTCGCGGTGGTTGACACGCCTGATACCGGCACGCTCGGCGTGGCCGGCGGCCGGGTGCTGCGCGACGCCGTCGGCCGGGCCGGCGCGCTGCTCTTCGTGATCTCCGCCGAGCAGGCGTTCAGCGCGGCCGAGCTGCACCTGCTGGCCGAGGTGGCGCGTACCCGGGTCGAGGTGTTCTTCGCCGTCACGCCCGGCGTGACCGGCCCGGCGCCGGGCGACGGCGCGCGGGCCCCGGACCGGACGGCGTCCGGCCGGGCCGGGTCCGCCCGCCCGCTCGACCCGGTCTCGGTCTCCATCGAGGCGCACCGCGCCGCGCTGCTGGCCGCCGTGCCGGCGCTCGCCCCGGCCCGGTGGTTCCCGGCCCGCCGCGCCGAGCTGCCGAACCTGCGCCGCGCGCTGGTGAACTGGGCCGCCGGCGAGGTGCTGCGGCGCGGCAGCGCCCACCCGCCGGTGCCGGTCGGCGGGCACGGCCGGGTGCCGGTGCTCGCCGGTGTCGAGCCGGGTGAGCTGGCCGACGGGATCGACCGCCAGGCCCGCGCCTGCGCCCGCCGGATCCGTCAGCACCTCGCCCTGGAGCTGGCGAACATCCACCTGCGGGTGGTGCAGGAGATCGTCTTCGGGGTCGGCTGCGCCGGCCTGCCGCAGATGCTCGACCGGGAGCTGGAGGCGCTGTCGCTGCTCGCCACCGCCCAGTGCGACGAGGCGGTGCGGGGCCTGGTCGACGAGGCCGCCGCCCGGGTCTTCGGCGCGCCGCTGGCCGAGGGCGTACGCCGGCGGATCGTCCATGCGGTGCGCTGGGGCCTGACCGACAACCCGGACGCCCCCGAGCTGGACCGGGTGCTCCTGGTCACGAGCACGGCCGGGGTCGCCGGCCTGACCGGCGCGGGTGCCCTGGACGCGCTGGCCGGGCTGCCCGGCGCGCAGCGGGACGAGGTGCTCCCGCCGGTCGGCGTCGCCCTCAACGGAGGCTGCTGGCAGCACTGGCGGGCACCGGGCAACAACGACCCGAACGCCGCCCGTTCCTGGGCCCAGCGCGCGCTGCGCGAGGTCGAGCTCGAACTGTCCCGCGAGGTGTCCCGCCGCTTCGAGGTGATCCGTCTCTCGCTCGGCGGGGTGCTCGCCGATGCGGTCGACCACGGCATCCTGCTTGCCTGACCACGCCGCGGGCACACCGCGACCCGGGCTCGCGTACGCGGCCCGGGCGGGTGACGACGACTGCCGCGCCGTTCCGGTTCATCGGTTCCCCGGATCCGGTGGCACGATGGGGGGCATGGCGGCTCCACAGGTTGCGCCGGTCGAGACGCCGGACACCGAAGAGGTGCCGGTCTCCGACCGGCCATGGGTGACCATCGTCTGGGACGATCCGGTCAACCTGATGACGTACGTGACCTGGGTGTTCCAGAAGCTCTTCGGGTACAGCCGGGAGAAGGCGGAGCGGCTCATGCTGGACGTGCACCACAAGGGCAAGGCCGTGGTCTCCAGCGGCGCCCGGGAGCGGATGGAGCACGACGCGGCGCAGCTGCACGCGTACGGGCTCTGGGCGACGGTGGACAGGTCATGAGCATGTTCCGCCGCCGGGGCGACCACTACGTGGCCACGTTCGCGGTCGACGAGGTCCGGGTCCTGCGCAAGGTCGCAGGCGAGGTGGTCGGCCTGCTGACCGACGGCTTCGACCACGGTGACCCGGTGGTCGGGCGGCTGTTCCCCGACGTCTACCCGGACGACGACGCCGGCACCGCCGAGTTCCGCCGCTACACCGAGGGCGACCTGAAGACCGGCAAGATCGACCAGGCGGGCGCCGTGCTCGCCGCGCTGCCCGACGGGGACACCGGTGGCGAGGTGCGGCTGGACGCGGAGGCCGCCGAGGCGTGGCTGCGGGCACTGAACGACGCCCGGCTGGCGATGGGCGTACGCCTGGAGATCAAGGACGGCACCGACCTGGGTGAGGAGCTCGACGACGCGGTCGCCGCCGACCCGGGTTCGTCCCGGGTGTTCCAACTGTCGGTCTACGCCTATCTCGGATATCTCCAGGAATCCCTGCTCAACGCGCTCATCGACTGAGTGGTGACGGTCGCCACCTCGCCGCCCGGCCGGGCCAGGGGCTAGGCTTGGCGGCGTGCTGAGCATCGACCGGTCGATCATCGACGCGATCGTCGCCCACGCGCGTCGGGACCACCCGGACGAGGCGTGCGGCGTGGTCGCCGGCCCCGTCGGCAGCGACACCCCGACCCGGCACATCCCGATGGACAACGCCGCCCGCTCCATGACGTTCTACGAGTTCGACTCGATGGAGCAGTTGCGGGTGTGGCGCGAGATGGACGACCGCGACGAGGAACCGGTCGTCATCTACCACTCGCACACCGCGACGGAGGCCTACCCGTCGCGTACGGACGTCTCCTTCGCCGGCGAGCCGGGCGCGCACTACCTGCTCGTCTCGACCCGCGAGCCCGACACCGAGGAGATCCGCTCCTTCCGGATCGTCGACGGCGTGGTCACCGAGGAACCGGTGGAGATCGTGGACGCCGCCGTGGACCCGAACGCCGTCCAGTCCTACATGTTCGGGCAGAGCCCGGCGACGGTCGACTACGAGTGTTCCGACCGCTGACCTTCAGCGCCGGCACCTTCCTTTTCCCGTCACCTGGCACGATCCCGAACGAGGAGCACGAGACACCATGGCCATCGAGGTTCGCATCCCCACCATCCTGCGCAGCTACACCGGCGGCGCGAAGGTCGTCGAGGGCAGCGGCGACACGCTCGCCGACCTGATCGCCGACCTGGACTCCCGGCACGGCGGCCTGAAGGCCCGCCTGGTCACCGACGCGGGCGCGCTGCACCGGTTCGTCAACGTCTACGTCAACGACGAGGACGTCCGCTTCCTCGGCGCGCTCGACGCCAAGCTCAACGACGGCGACAGCGTGACCATCCTGCCGGCCGTGGCCGGTGGCGCGTTCGGCTTCGCGGCCGCCGCGGCGATCGCCTCGCACGCGGTCTCCACGCGCGCCGCCCGCTGAGGGGGCCCGCGATGGCGCGGTACGACAGTCTCCTCGACGCCTGCGGCGGCACGCCGCTGGTCGGGTTGCCCCGGCTCTCGCCGACGGTCCCGGCCGGGGCGCCGCCGGTGCGGCTCTGGGCCAAGCTGGAGGACCGGAACCCGACCGGCAGCATCAAGGACCGCGCGGCCCTGTTCATGGTGCGCGCGGCCGAGGAGTCGGGCCGGCTGCGTCCGGGTGACACGATCCTGGAGCCGACGAGCGGCAACACCGGCATCTCGCTGGCGATGGTGGCGAAGCTGCGCGGCTACCGGCTGGTCTGCGTGATGCCGGAGAACGTCTCCACCGAGCGGGTGCAGCTGCTCCGCATGTACGGCGCGGAGATCATCTTCTCGCCTGCCGCGGGCGGCTCGAACCAGGCGGTCGCGACCGCGAAGCAGATCTCCGCCGAGCACCCGGACTGGGTGATGCTCTACCAGTACGGCAACGAGGCGAACGCCCGGGCGCACTACGAGACGACCGGGCCGGAGCTGCTCCAGGACCTGCCGGGCATCACCCACTTCGTGGCCGGTCTGGGCACCACCGGCACGCTCATGGGCACCGGGCGCTACCTGCGGGAGAAGGTCGAGGGCATCCAGATCGTGGCGGCCGAGCCGCGCTACGGCGAGCTGGTCTACGGTCTGCGCAACATCGACGAGGGCTACGTGCCCGAGCTGTACGACGCCGGGGTGCTGTCCCGCCGGTTCTCCGTGGGCACCCGGGACGCGGTGCTGCGTACCCGGCAGCTCGTCGAGGTGGAGGGCATCTTCGCCGGATTCTCCACCGGTGCCATCCTGCACGCCGCGCTCGCGGTGGCGCACGAGGCGGTCCGCGACGGCCGCGGCGCGGACGTGGCGTTCGTGGTCTGCGACGGCGGCTGGAAGTACCTCTCGACCGGCGCGTACGGCGGCACCCTCGCCGACGCGGAGGAGGCCCTGGAGGGCCAGCTCTGGGCCTGACGGACCGATGGCCGGTCCGGTCGGTGGCATGCCCGCCGGCCGGACCGCCGGTCTCGTCCGGAGCAGACGTGTATGGGTGTCACGTTGATGACAACTTCCGGCAGATGATTCTTGCCCGACCGGGGCGACGCGTAGGCTGCGCAGCGTGGCGAGCGCGTCGGTAGAGATCATCGGCGGTGTCGCCGCCGGCGCATCGACTACTCATGGTGAGATCGAGGCCACCGGATGAGATTGACCGTCCTCGGCTGCGCGGGCAGCTTCCCGGGCCCCGAATCCCCCTGTTCGGCCTATCTCATGGAAGCCGAGGGCTTCCGGCTCCTGATCGACTTCGGTGTGGGCTCGCTGTCCACGCTCCAGCGCTACGTCGGGCTGCACGCCCCCGACGCCATCCTCCTCACCCACCTGCACTGCGACCACATGTTCGACGCCGTGTCCTACGTGGTGGTACGCCGGTACGCGCCGGACGGCCCGTACCCGCCCATGCCGATGTACGCCCCCTCCGGCGCGCCCGACCGGCTGGCCGCCGCGTACGGGCAGGAGGAGGGCTCGGTGGAGGACGTCTACCAGTTCTACGGCCTCCAGCCGGGCACGTTCCCGATCGGCCCGTTCACCGTCACCGTCGATCGGATGAACCACCCGGTGGAGACGTACGGGGTGCGGCTGGAGCACGGCGGCCGGGTGTTCTGCTACTCCGCCGACACCGCGCCCTGCGAGGCGCTGCTGCGCCTGGCCCAGGACGCCGACGTGTTCCTCTGCGAGGCGAGCTACATGGACGGCGTGGAGAACCCGCCGGACCTGCACCTGACCGGCCGGGAGGCCGGCGAGGCGGCCACCAAGGCGGGCGTGGGGCGGCTCCTGCTCACCCATCTCGTACCCGCGTGGGGCAGCGAGTCGCAGACGGTGGAGGCGGCGGCCGGGGCGTACGCCGGGCCGCTGGACGTGGTCCGGCCCGGCGCCTGCTACGAGGTCTGAGCCCGGCGGCGGCCCTGTCGTCGGCGGGCACCCGCGGGCGTTGCGATCACCGCACCGCATAGGGTGCAGGCATGGCGCGACCTGACGGGCGGCGGCCCGACCAACTCCGACCGGTGACCCTGACCCGGGGCTGGAGCACTCACCCGGAGGGCTCGGTGCTCGTCGAGTTCGGCGCGACCCGGGTCCTCTGCACGGCGAGCGTCACCGAGGGTGTGCCCCGCTGGCGCAAGGGCTCCGGGCTGGGTTGGGTGACCGCCGAGTACGCGATGCTGCCCCGGGCCACGAACACCCGCTCGGACCGGGAGAGCGTCCGCGGCAAGGTCGGCGGGCGCACGCACGAGATCTCCCGGCTGATCGGCCGCAGCCTGCGCGCCTGCGTCGACCTGAAGGCGCTCGGCGAGAACTCGATCGTGCTGGACTGCGACGTGCTCCAGGCCGACGGCGGCACCCGTACCGCCGCGATCACCGGCGCGTACGTCGCGCTGCACGACGCGGTGACGTGGCTGGCCGACCGCAAGGCGCTGGCCGGCAAGGTGGAGAAGGTGATGCACCGCTCGGTGGCCGCGGTGAGCGTCGGGGTGATCGGCGGCGAGGCGATGCTCGACCTCTGCTACGCCGAGGACGTCACCGCCGAGGTCGACATGAACGTGGTCTGCACCGGCACCGGCGACTTCGTCGAGGTGCAGGGCACCGGTGAGGCGGGCGTCTTCGCCCGCGACCAGCTCGACGCGCTGCTCGACCTGGGCGTGGCGGGCTGTCTGGAACTGGCCGACGCGCAGCGGAAGGCGCTCTCGTCATGAACAAGGTCCTGCTCGCCACCCGGAACCGGAAGAAGCTGGTCGAACTCCAGCGGATCCTGGACGGCGCGCTCGGCGCGCACCGGATCGCCCTGCTCGGGCTCGACGACGTCGAGGAGTACCCGGAGCTCCCGGAGACCGGCCTCACGTTCGGCGAGAACGCGCTGATCAAGGCGCGGGAGGGCTGCCGGCGTACCGGCCTGCCGACCATCGCCGACGACTCCGGGCTGGCGGTGGACGCCCTGAACGGCATGCCGGGTGTGTTCAGCGCCCGCTGGTCCGGCCGGCACGGCGACGACCACGCCAACCTCCAGCTCGTGCTGGACCAGGTCGGCGACGTGCCGGACGAGCACCGGGGTGCGGCGTTCGTGTGTACCGTCGCGCTGGTGCTGCCCGGCGGCAAGGAGCACCTTGTCGACGGCCGCCAGTCCGGCCGGCTGCTGCGCGCGCCGCGCGGCGACGGCGGGTTCGGCTATGACCCGATCTTCCTCGGTGACGGGCAGGAACGGACGAACGCGGAGCTGACGCCCGAGGAGAAGGACGCGGTCAGCCACCGTGGCAAGGCGCTGCGGGAGCTGGCCAAGCTGGTCGCGAAGGTGCTCCCGCCGGCCGCCTGAGCCGCTCCCGTCGGGCGCCCGGCCGGCGCACCGGCTGGACGCCCGACCGGACGCCGGCCCGGCCCGCTCAGCCGAGCGGGCCGGTCTCCCGCTCGATCGCCGCGCGCAGCTCCGGGCCGCGTACCACGTCCCGCGCGGCCTCCATCAGCGGCGCGAGGAACACGTCCGGTCCCGGCTCGCCGATGGTGCGGCCGAGCACGTCGAGCGCCGCCCGCCCGGCCGGCGACGGGGTCAGCGGCGCGCGGAGCTGGAGCCCGCGTACGGCCGCCAGCAGCTCCACCGCGAGCAGGCTGGTCAGGTTGTCCAGCACGGTGCGCAGCTTCTTGGTGGCCGCCCAGCCCATCGAGACGTGGTCCTCCTGCATGCCGCTGGTCGGCAGCGAGTCGATCGAGGCGGGCGCGGCGAGCCGGCGGTTCTCCGCGACGATCCCGGCGGCGGTGTACTGGGCGATCATCAGCCCGGAGTTCACCCCGGCGTCGGGGGACAGGAACGCGGGCAGCTCCCGGGAACGGGTCACGTCCAGCAGCCGGTCCACCCGCCGCTCGGCGATGGCGCCCACCTCGGCGGCGGCGATCGCCAGGTAGTCCGCGGCGAAGCCGAGCGGTGCGCCGTGGAAGTTGCCTGTCGACTCGACCCGCCCGTCCGGCAGCACCACCGGGTTGTCCACCACCGACAGCAGCTCCCGGCCGGCCACCACCTCGACGAAGTCGAGCGTGTCCCGCGCCGCGCCGGCGACCTGCGGGGCGCAGCGCATCGAGTACGCGTCCTGCACCGCGTGCGCCAGGTCGTCGCGGTGCGAGTCCATCACCGCCGAGCCCTGCAACAGCCGATGGATGTTCGCCGCCGAGGCGGCCTGCCCGGGGTGCGGGCGGATCGCGTGCAGCTCGGGCAGGAACGGCCGCTCCGAGCCGAGCATCGCCTCGATGGCGAGCGCCGCCGTCACGTCCGCCATGGCGAACAGGTGCCGGGCGTCGGAGACGGCGAGCAGCAGCATGCCGAGCATGCCGTCGGTGCCGTTGATGAGCGCCAGCCCCTCCTTGGCGGCGAGCGACACCGGTTTGAGCCCGACCCGGCGCAGCGCCTCGGCGGCCGGGATGCGGTCACCGGCCGGGCCGAGCACCCAGCCCTCACCGAGCAGCACCAGCGCGCAGTGCGCCAGCGGCGCCAGGTCGCCTGACGCGCCGAGCGAGCCGTGCTCGGGCACCCACGGGGTGACCTCGTGGTTGAGCAGGTCCACGAGCGCCTCGGCGACCAGCGGGCGGACCCCGGAACGGCCGAGCGCCAGCGAGCGGACCCGCAGCAGCATCATGGCGCGTACCACCTCGCGCGGCATCGGCGCGCCCACCCCGGCGGCGTGCGAGCGGATCAGCGCGTGCTGAAGCTCGGCCCGCCGCTCCGGGGCGACGAACGTGTTGGCGAGGGCGCCGAAGCCGGTGGAGACGCCGTACACCGGGCGGCCGGCCGCCTCGATGCCGTCCACGATGGACCGCGAGGTCGCCATCGCCTCGGTGGCGGCCGGATCGAGCACGACCTTGGCGGTGCCGCGGGCCACCGCGAGCACGTCGGCGGGGGTGACCCCGGTGGACAGGATGGTCACTGTGGTCATCGCGGCACTCCGTTGTGCAGAACCTGGCGGATCAGTGGTACCCCCGGCCGGTAGGCCAGGTGCAGGTGGGAGGGGGCGTCGAGGACGATCAGGTCAGCCCGCGCCCCGGGCGTCAGCCGCCCCACGTCGGTGCGGCGCAGCGCCGCCGCCCCGCCGGCGGTCGCGGCCCACACCGCCTCCGCCGGGGTCATCCGCATCTCGCGTACGGCGAGTGCGACGCAGAACGGCATCGACGACGTGTACGACGAACCGGGGTTGCAGTCGGTGGCGAGCGCGACAGTCACGCCCGCGTCGAGCAGCCGCCGGGCGTCCGGGTACGGCGACCGGGTGGAGAACTCGGCGCCCGGCAGCAGCGTGGCGACCGTCTCCGAGCCGGCCAGCGCGTCGACGTCGGCGTCGGTCAGGTGGGTGCAGTGGTCGACGCTCGCCGCGCCCAGCTCCACGCCGAGCCGTACGCCCGGCCCGGGGCCGAGCTGGTTGGCGTGCAGCCGTACGCCCAGACCGGCGGCCTGCCCGCAGGCGAGGATCGCCCGGGCGTGGTCCGCGTCGAACGCGCCCCGCTCGCAGAACACGTCGATCCAGCGGGCGTACGGCGCGGCGGCGGCGAGCATCGGCCCGCAGACCAGGCCCACGTAGTCGTCCGCGCGGTCGGCGTACTCGGCGGGGACGACGTGCGCGCCGAGGAACGTGGTGTCCTCGGTGAACTCGGCGGCGATCCGCAGCGAGCGGGCCTCGTCGGCGACGGTGAGGCCGTACCCGCTCTTGATCTCGACGGTGGTGGTGCCCTGCCGCAGCATCTCGGCGCGCAGCCGGCCCACAGTGGCGCGCAGGTCGTCGTCGGAGGCGGCGCGGGTGGCGCCCACAGTGGTCCTGATGCCGCCGCCGGTGTAGGGCTCACCGGCCATCCGGGCGGCGAACTCGGCGGCCCGGTCTCCGGCGAAGACCAGGTGGGCGTGGCTGTCCACGAAGCCGGGCAGCACCGCCGCGCCACCGGCGTCGATCCGCCGGTCGGCGGCGGGCGCGTGCCGGGCCGGACCGGTCCAGGCCACCTCGCCGTCCTCGATCAGCAGGGCGGCGTCGCGCCGGATGCCCAGCGGGTCGCCGTCGCGGCCGTCGTTCGTGACCAGCTCGCCGATGTGGTCGACGAGCAGGCTGCCGCGCATCACGAGTCCTCCTTCGCGGTCACCGCCGCGATCGCGTCCCGCAGCTCGGTGGGTACGTCCACGGTCAGGTGCCGGCCGCCGTCCACCACCGGCCGGCCGTCCACCACGACGCTCGCCACGTCGGCGGCGGTGGCCGCGAAGAACGCGCCGACCGGCGGTACCCCGGCGGTCCGGGGGCTGTCCAGCCGTACCGTGACCAGGTCCGCCCGCTGCCCGACGGCGAGCCGGCCGGCGTCGCCCCAGCCCAGCGCGGCGTGCCCGCCGACGGTGGCGGCGCCGACCAGCTCGGCCGGCGTGAAGTGGCCCCGCCGCCGGGTACGCAGCCGCTCGTCCATCTCCAGCGCGCGGGCCTCCTCGAACAGGTCCACCACCGCGTGGCTGTCGCTGCCCAGGCTCAGCGGGCTGCCCGCGTCGGCCATCCGGCGCACCGGGCCGACCCCGTCGGCCAGGTCACGTTCGGTGGTGGGGCAGACGCAGACCCGGGTACGGCTGTCGCCGAGCAGCGCCACGTCGGCGGCGGTCGGGTGGGTGGCGTGCACGGCTGTGGTGTGCGGGCCGAGCACGCCGTGGTCGGCCAGCAGCCGCGTCGGCGTGCAACCGTGCACGGCACGGCAGGCGTCGTTCTCGGCCGGCTGCTCGGACAGGTGCACGTGCAGCGGCAGCCCGTTGCGGTCGGCCCAGCCGGCCACTGTGGCGAGCTGATCGGCCGGGACCGCGCGCACCGAGTGGATGGCCGCGCCGAGCCGGACGTGATCGTCGGCCGGGCGGAACGCGTCCACCCGCGCCGCCCAGCGCAGCGCGTCGCCGTCACCGAAGCGGCGCTGCGGCCCGGCCAGCGGTGTGCCGTCCACGCCCCCGGCCAGGTACGCGGTGTCCAGGAGCGTGAGCCGGATCCCGGCGTGCGCGGCGGCCTCCACGAGCGCGGCGGACATGGCGTTCGGGTCGTCGTACGGGGTGCCGCCGGGACCGTGGTGCAGGTAGTGGAACTCGCCCACGCAGGTGATCCCGGACAGCGCCATCTCCGCGTACACGGCGCGGGCCAGCGCCAGGTAGGAGTCGGGGTCGAGCCGGATCGCGACGGCGTACATCAGGCTGCGCCAGGACCAGAAGTCGCCGCGCCCGTCGTGGGTGCGCCCGCGCAGCGCCCGGTGGAACGCGTGCGAGTGGGCGTTGGCGAGACCGGGCACCGTCAGGCCGGGCAGCCGGACCGCGTCGCCGAGCACCTCCACCCCGGCGGTCGGCGGACCGTCCACGGTCAGCGGGGTGACAGCGGTGAGCCGCCCGTCGGTCGCCTCGATCAGCACGTCCCGGGTGGGTTCGGCGCGGTCGGGCAGCCAGGCGTACTCGGCCAGCCAGCGGGTCAGCGGCATGCCAGCTCCTCCAGCACCCGGGCCAGGGCGGTCACCCCGGCGGCGCAGTCGGCGTCGGTGGCCGCCTCGGCGGGGGAGTGCGACACCCCGGTCGGGTTGCGCACGAACAGCATCGCGGTGGGCAGGTGCGCCGCCAGCACACCCGCGTCGTGCCCGGCACCGGTGGGTAGCACCGGCGCGCCGAGCAGCGCGGCCAGCCGGTCGGCCAGCCCCCGGTCGAACGCGACGAGCGGGGTCGCCGACTCCTGCGTGCAGGTCAGCGCGGTGCCGTCGCGGCCGGCCCGGTCGGCGGCCTTGGTGCGTACCGCCTCGACCAGACCGTACAGCGTCTCCGCCTCGGCCGCCCGCGCGTCGAGCCAGCCGGTGACCCGGGACGGGATCGCGTTCGTGGCGTTCGGCTCGACCGACACCCGGCCCACTGTCGCGTGCGCGTCGCGCAGCCGGGCCTCCTTGTTCGCCGCGAGCACGGTGAACGCGTAGGTGAGCATCGGGTCGCGGCGGTCGGCCATCCGGGTCGTACCCGCGTGGTTGCCCTCGCCGGTGAAGTCGAACCGCCACCGGCCGTGCGGCCAGATCGCGGAGGCCACCGCGACCGGCGCGTCCAGGTCGACCAGCGCGCGGCCCTGCTCGACGTGCAGCTCCACGAAGGCCGCGAAGCGGCCGAGCAGCGTCGGGTCGGCGCCCGCCGGCCGCTCGCCGAGCGCCTCGGCGAAGGTCGTCCCGGCCTGGTCGCGCAGCCCGGCCGCGCGGTCGACGTCGATCTCGCCGGTGAGCAGCCGAGACCCCAGGCAGGGTACGCCGAACCGCGCGCCCTCCTCCTCCACGAACGCGGCCACCACCACCGGCCGGTCCGGGGTGCGGCCCGCGGCCCGCAGCTCGTCCACGGCGAGGAACGCGCTGACGATGCCGAGCGGACCGTCGTACGCGCCGCCGTGCGGCACCGAGTCGAAGTGGCTGCCGGTCAGCACCGCGTCGCCGGCGGCCGGGTCGCCCCACCAGGCGAACAGGTTGCCGTTGCCGTCCTCGGACACCGGCATCCCCCGCCGGTCGGCCTGTTCCCGGAACCACGCGCGCAGCCGCAGCTCCGGCTCGGTCAGCGCGTACCGCAGGTAGCCGCCGCTGCCGGCGTCCCGCCCGACGTCGGCGATCTCGTCCCACAACGCGCGGAACCGGTTAGGAAGGGGCCCTTCACATGCAGAATGCGTTAACAAGGGGCCCTTCCTTACGCTTCGGCCATCGGGACGCGGACACCGGTGCGCTCCGCTACCGCGCGGGCGTCGTCGTAGCCGGCGTCGACGTGCCGGATGACGCCCATCGCCGGGTCGTTGGTCAGCACCCGCTCGATCTTCTGCCCCGCGAGGGCGCTGCCGTCGGCCACGCAGACCTGGCCGGCGTGGATGGACCGGCCGATGCCGACGCCGCCGCCGTGGTGGATCGACACCCAGGACGCGCCGCTGGCGGTGTTGACGAGCGCGTTCAGCAGCGGCCAGTCGGCGATCGCGTCGGAGCCGTCGGCCATCGCCTCGGTCTCCCGGTACGGGCTCGCCACGCTGCCGCAGTCCAGGTGGTCCCGGCCGATCACCACGGGCGCGCTCAGCTCACCCGAGGCGACCATCTCGTTGAACCGCACCCCGGCCCGGTCGCGCTCGCCGTAGCCGAGCCAGCAGATCCGCGCCGGCAGGCCCTGGAACGCGACCCGCTCGCCGGCCATCCGGATCCACCGCGCCAGGGACTCGTTCTCCGGGAACAGGTCGAGGATGGCCCGGTCGGTGGCCGCGATGTCCTTCGGGTCGCCGGAGAGCGCGGCCCAGCGGAACGGGCCCTTGCCCTCGCAGAACAACGGCCTGATGTACGCGGGCACGAACCCGGGGAAGTCGAACGCCCGCTCGTACCCGCCGAGCTTGGCCTCGCCCCGGATCGAGTTGCCGTAGTCGAAGACCTCGGCGCCCGCGTCCAGGAAGCCGACCATCGCCTCCACGTGCTTCGCCATCGACGCCCGCGCCCGGTCGGTGAACTCGGCCGGCTTGGCCGCCGCGTAGTCCCGCGCGTCGCCGAGGTCCACGCCCTCCGGCACGTACGACAGCGGGTCGTGCGCGCTGGTCTGGTCGGTGACGATGTCGATGGCCACGCCCCGGCGCAGCAGCTCGGGGAAGACGGTGGCGGCGTTGCCGACCATCCCGACGCTCAGGGCCCGCCGGTCCCGCTTCGCGGCGAGCGCCCGCTCGACCGCGTCGTCGAGCGAGTCGGCGATCTCGTCGAGGTAGCGGTCGTGCGCCCGCCGCTCCAGCCGGGTCCGGTCCACGTCCACGATCAGGCAGACGCCGCCGTTCATGGTGACCGCGAGCGGCTGCGCGCCGCCCATGCCGCCGCACCCGGCGGTGAGCGTCAGCGTGCCGGCGAGCGTGCCGTCGAACCGCTTCTCGGCCACCGCGGCGAACGTCTCGTACGTGCCCTGGAGGATGCCCTGGGTGCCGATGTAGATCCAGGAACCGGCGGTCATCTGCCCGTACATGGTCAGGCCCAGCGCCTCCAGGCGGCGGAACTCCGGCCAGGTGGCCCAGTCACCGACCAGGTTGGAGTTGGCCAGCAGTACGCGCGGCGCCCACTCGTGGGTGCGCATCACCCCGACCGGGCGGCCGGACTGCACGAGCATCGTCTCGTCGTCGCGCAGCTCGGTCAGCGTGCGTACGAGCGCGTGGTACGACGGCCAGTCCCGGGCCGCCTTGCCGGTACCCCCGTAGACCACCAGGTCCTCGGGGCGCTCGGCCACCTCCGGGTCGAGATTGTTCATCAGCATCCGCAGGGCGGCCTCCTGCGGCCACCCCTTCGCGGTGCGTGCGGTGCCGCGGGCGGCGCGGACGGGCTGGTGCATCTCGTACTCCTCTCAGCCGAGGAACAACTGGCGGCGGGCGGCGGACGACTCGAATGCCTCGAGCCGGTTCTGGGTCTCGGCCGGTGCGGCGTCGCAGATCGCCTGGAGCACCACCATGGCCAGCGTCATCGGGGCGGTGTGCAGGTCGAAGACCAGGTCGGCGCCGACGGCGGCGGGCAGCACCACCTCGGCGTGCTCGGTGGCCGGGCTCACCGGCGAGTCGGTGATCGCCACGACGGTCAGCCCGGCGTCCCGGGCCTCGCGCAGCGCGTCCAGGGTCTCCCGGGGGTAGCGGGGCAGCACGAACGCGAGCATCGCCGTCGCGCCGGCCGCTGCCGCCTGGTCCAGGCGGTCGACGAGCATGCTGCCGCCGTCGTCGAGCACCCGCACGTCGGGGTGCACCTTCGCGGCGAAGTACGCGAAGTACGCGGCGAGCGGCGCGGCGGCGCGCAGCCCGAGCACCGGCAGCGGACGGCTGGCCGCGAGCAGTTTCCCCACCTCGGCGACCCGGCCGGCGTCGGCGAGCTGCGCGGCGAGCCGGTCGAGATTGTCCCGCTCGGCGTGCACCGCCCGTTGCAGGGCGTTGCCGGCGGCCGGTTCGGCCGACCCGGTGACAGTCAGTTCCCGCAGGCGGCGGCGCAGCGCGGGGTAGCCGTCGTGCCCGAGCGCCATGGCGAACCGGGTCACCGACGGCTGGCTGACACCTGCCAGCTCGGCCACCTCGGCGGCGGACAGGTACGCCGCCGCGCCCGCGTGCCGTACCAGGCAGTGGGCGATGCGGCGCTGGGTCGGGGTGAGCCGTACGCCGTGGAAGAGGTCGAGCAGGCGGTCGGGGGCGGCCGCACTGCTTTCATTCACCCCGCGACTCTATGCATGAAAACTTTCAGAGCGCAAGGGTGGCCCGACCGCAGGGAGATCCGGTGAGCGTGCTCTCTGTACTATCCGCACGGCGGGTGAGCAGAGGAGTGGGGCATGCAGCCGGAAGGTCCGTACAGGTTCACCGAGGTGCTGGGCGAGTGCCAGGTCGGCAGGGCCTGGGCCGCGCTCGACGGGCAGGACCGCGCGCTCACCGTGGCGGTCCTGGACGGCGCCGCCGCCGGTGACCAGCGCTGGCGCGAGGCGTTCACGAACGCGGCGAACGTGCTGGCCCAGACGCCCGGCGGCCACCGGTACGTGAACTCCGACTTCGCCGCCGGTCAGCCCTGGGTGGCGTATCCGTCCGACGAGGACGGCGCGGCCGAGCGGCTGTTCCGCAGCCTGGGCATGGACTACCAGCGCACCGCCACCGGCGAGATGCTCCCGCCGCCCCCGCCGGTGTCCGCGCCACCGCAGCAGGTCTCGTCGCCGCCGCAGTTGCCGTGGAGCCCGCAGCCGTGGGCGATGACGCCGCAGCAGCCGGTCTCCGGCGCGCCTGTCTCGTCCGGCGCGCCCGTGTCTCCCGGCATGCCGGTGTCGCCGGGCATGCCGGTGCCGGCGATCCCGGCCCAGGCCACCGCCCCGGATCCGCTCGTGCCGACCGGCGGTCCCCGGATCGCCCCGGTCGCCCGCCCGCCCAAGAGCCGTACCGGCCTGTGGATCGGTGGCGTGGTCATGGCGGCGGTGCTGGCCGGTGGCGCCGGTCTGCTGGCGGGGCGGTCGCTCGCCGACGGCGGCGAACCGTCCACTCCGACTGCCAGCGCCTCCCCGGCGCTCTACGAGGCCACCCAGCAGTCGCTGAACAAGGCGAAGTTCGACGCCACGCTCATGCCGATCGCCGAGCCGTGGCTCGACGGCGTGGGCGGCTGCGCGATCAACACCGAGAAGAGCGGGCCCGGGCTGGCCGCCGGCGAGAAGCAGCACGTCTTCTGCCGCTACCTGGGCGTGTCGCTGCACTTCGCCGAGTACGAGTCGGCCGAGAAGAAGGAGGCGGCGCGCGCCTTCCGCCAGCAGATGGGCATCATCGGACGGGCGCTCGCGCCGGGCATGCGGGAGGCCGGTCCGGCCACCGGCGGCGTCAGCGGGGCGCAGGGCAGCTACGTCGAGTACGCCGGCAACGGCCAGGACGGCCGCCCGGTCTGCGGCATCTGGTGGGGCCGCGACGACAACACCAGCGCGATCTACATGGAGACGCCCTGCGGCGCCGGTCTCGGCGGAAACTGGGACGCGCTGCGCGACCTCTGGCAGCGGCACAGCTAGGCGGCTAACGGACGGCGGCGCCGTTCGGCGGCGGCACCAGGCAGACGTCGCTGCCCTTGGTGACGCCCGCGGCCAGGTCGAAGCGGACCACGCGCGCCCCGCTGAACTGCCGCTCGGTGACAGCCACGCCGCTGCCGCCGAGCCGGACGATGACGTCCCGGTTCGCCCCGTCGGCCCAGTCGGTGGCCTGGAACAGCCAGACCCGGGCCCGTCCGGGCAGCAGCGTGGACACCGTCCGCCCGGGGCAGCCGCCGGGGCCGGCCGCCACCACGTAGGCGTCCGCCGCCGGGCCGTACCAGGCCTGGGCGTTCCACGACACGGTGGTGGCCAGCACGAGGTCACCCGGGCGGCGCTTGTCGTCCAGGTAGCCCAGCGCGCCCCGGTAGTCGACAGCGTTGGCGCCGCCGCCCTGGGCGAAGGCCCGCGCCGGATGCACAGTAGCGACCACGGCGGTCGCCAGTTGCGGAACGGCGAGCGCGAGCACCAGCACCACGCCGACCACCCACCGGATCCGGGCGGGCAGGCCGGCCCGCATCGGCGGCGGCGCGACGGCGAGCGCGGCGAGCAGCAGGCAGGCGGGCACCGCGTAGAGCGCCAGCCGGCCGTTGAACGGGTAGACCGACACGGCCGCACCGGCCAGCCCGGCCGCCAGCGGCGTGAGCAGCACCAGCACCGCCACCGTGGAGAGCCGGCGCAGCCCGGCGGCCGTACCCAGCACCAGCAGCGGTACGACGACCCACGCCGACCAGGCCACGAACGGCACCGTGGCGAGACTCCGGTACGTCGCCGCGAGCCATTCCACAGTGGCGGCGAGGTCGGTGAGCGGGTGCGCCGGGTAGATCGACTTCGCCCGCCAGTACGCGGCGAGCTGCGGATCGGCGAGCCCCGGCGCCAGGAACAGCACGTACACCACGAGCGCCACCACGGCCCAGGCCGGCGCCGGGGCGAGGAACCGGCCCAGATCCCCCCACCTGGTCGCCCGGGGGCGGTCCGGGCGGAACAGCGTGTACCCGGCCAGCAGCACGCCGAGCGCACCGGTGACCGGAATGGACAACGTGCTGACGAACGCCATGACCGCCGCGGCCGACCAGAACACCGCCGACCCGGCCCAGGTGACGCCGTCCCGGACGAGCAGCAGCGCCAGCCCGACCACGAGCGTGACGCCGAACGCCTCGGCGCTGTACTGCTTCAGCTCGTTGGAGTAGCCGATCAGGAACGGCGCGACGGCGACCAGCAGCAGCGCCGCCAGCGCGGCGAGCGGCGGCAGGAGCCGCCGGCCGAGCCAGGCCACGAGCGGCAGCAGCGCCAGCCCGAACAGCAGCGGCACCAGCCGCAGCGCCCGCTCACCGTCGCCGAACTGCGCGAACGCGAACCGTTCCAGCCACAGCCAGCCGGGCGGCGCGGACTGGCTGAACGCCAGCGGCCGCAACAGGTCCAGGTAGCCGCGCTCCCGGATGTTGTGCGCCACGTACAGCTCGTCGCTCCAGAAGCTGCGCGCGTACGCCCACTGCCGGATCCGCAGTACGGCACCGAACGCGACCAGCAGGCCCGCGACGGACCAGTACGGGGACCGGCTCAGCCGGGCCCACGCGACGGCGACGTACGCCACCGGCGTGCCCGGCCACGACGGCGCCGGTGTCGCGGGCGCCATCGAGGGGGAGAAGGCCGGGCGTGTCACGGACACGGCGAGACGGTACCAAAACGTCTTTCACGTCAGCGGCCCCGCGACCGGCTCCGATCACTCCCCGTGGGGGCCCGGACCGGACACGGTGGACGAGAACGCGGTGCCGACCAGGCCGGCGGCCCGGCGGTGCCGGCGCGCGGGCCGCGGCAGGCCGACCAGGAACTCCGGGTACAGCCCGAAGAACGTCCGGGCGCTACGCAGCTCCAGCGTATGCGCGTGGGACCAGCGCACCGAGTTCGTCGCGCGGGCCCAGTGGTGGGTCCACCGCACGTCACCCAGCACCGCCACCGGCATCCCGTGCCGCCAGGCGCGCAGCCCCAGCTCGTGGTCCTCGTAGTAGAGGAAGAACCGCTCGTTCCACCCACCCAGCTCGATGACGTCGGCGGTTCGGCCGGCCACCGCCGCACCCATCACCCAGGCCACGTGGCGTGTCTCGTCGGGCGCGGCCACCAGCCGGTACGCGGCGTGCAGCCGGGACAGCGGCCACACCTTCCGGTTGCCGAGTTTCGCCGTCGCGTACGGGAAGCCGCGCCCGTTTGCCTGCGGCGTGCCGTCGGTGCCGAGCAGTTGCGGCGCGACCAGTCCGCCGTGCGTGTCCAGGTGCCGGGCCAGCGCGTCCAGTCCGTCCGGGCGTACCTCCAGGTCCGGGTTGGCGAACAGCACGTACCGGCCGGTGGCCTGGCGCAACGCGACGTTGTTGGCGCGGGAGAAACCGACGTTCTCCGGCAGCCGGATCACCCGCGCGCCCAGCTCCTCGGCGACCGCCGCCGAGTCGTCGGCCGAGGCGTTGTCGACCACCAGCCACTCGTACGGCTTCGGCCCGCGCCAGCAGCGGCGCAGCGTGTCCGCCGAGTGGTAGGTGACTGTCACCACGGTCCACGGCTGTGCCGTCATCACGCCCTCCGAGCGGTCAGGTAGCCGAGTAGCGACGCGAACCCGAAGCGTTGCCCGGTCCAGCGGCGGCGGGCCGCCGGCCCTTCGGCCAGCCCGCGTCCGACGCCGCGCAGGAACGGGCGCAGCAGGCCCTGCCGGACCCGCCGGGCGGCCAGCGCGAGGTGCGCGAGCGCCAGCACCGGCACCGCCACGAGCAGCAGCGGCCAGGTGAACGTGCGGGACGCGACCAGCAGCCGGTTGCGGGCCAGCAGGAACGCCCGGAACCCCTGCAACCGGTCGTCGCCGTCCACGCTGTGCCCGCCCGCGTGCGGCAGCACCACGTCCAGCCCGCGCGTGCGCAGCCCGGAGGCGTAGAGCCGGAACGCCAGGTCGGCGTCCTCGCCCCAGGCGAACAGCTGCTCGTCGAAGCCGCCGAAGCGCCGGTACAGCGCGGCCGGGAAGACCGCCGCCCCGCCGGACGGGCCGAGCGGGGCACGACTCGCCGTGGACCGCCTGTCGATGAACAGCGACACCGGGTTCAGGTCGATGCCCACGTACTCGCCGCCGTGCATGGCGAGGCCGACAGCGAGCGGGGCGTCCGGGTCGGCGGCGACGGCGGCGCAGATCCGGGCCAGCGCGTCGTCCGGCAGCCACACGTCCGGGTTCAGCAGCAGCAGGTGGCTCGTGGTGACAGTCGCCGCCCCCCGGTTGCAGCCGGCCGCGAAACCCGGGTTCGAGTCGTCGGGCAGGTACGCGTACCGGTCGGCCGGCAGGTTCCCGGCGATCACCTCGGCGCACCCGTCGGCGGGCCAGTTGTCCGCGAAGACGAACCGGACCGGCAGGTCACCGGCGCTGCGTACCCAGGTCGGCAACGTCTCGGCGAGCATGCCGGCGGACCGGTAGAGGACGGTGACCACGGTGAGCCCGTCGAACGTCATGCCGTGCTCCTGCCCAGGCGGTGCAGCACCCAGAGGCCGGGCACGAGGCTCAGCCAGGTCGGATAGATCAGCGGATACAGCTCGTAGACGCCGAACAGCGCGAAGTAGACGACGAACGCCCGCGCCAGTTGCCCGGCCGGCGCGCGGGAGAACTCGAACCACCGCTCGGTCGCGCCCACCGCCAGCCCCAGCGCGGCCAGGAAGAACACCGCGCCCAGCGGACCGTAGTCGAGCAGTGGGATGGCCACGAACGTCGCCGTGTTCATCAGGTACGGCTGGCTGAGCTGGGACGTCAGCCCGTACAGGTCCGCCTTGCCGACGATCGGCTCGACCCGGGAGCCGAGGAACGTCAGCGAGTACGTGCCGTACCGGGGTTCCAGGTGCTCCCGCTGCGACCACACCCGCCCGAACGTCTCGGTGGACGAACTCAGCGACAGGTCGAGCGACCCGGCGCTGCTGGTCAGCGCATTGCTGCCGTAGCGGGCCCGGAACTCGGTTTCGAACGCGCCGGTGCCGGCCATGGTGCGCTGCCCGCCGAGGAACACCGCCGCGCCGAGCGCCACCGCGCCGATCAGCAGCACCACCGGTGTCCGCGCGGCCAGGAACGACGCGGCCCGCCCTCGGGTACGCCGGACCGACAGCGCCGCGATCAGCGCGGGCGCGATGCCCACCAGCACCGAGTTCTTGCTCGCGCCGAGCGCCGCGCCGACGGTGAAGACAGCGGTGAGCGCGTAGTAGACGGGCAGCGCCCGGCCGCGCGCGGACAACGCGCGCAGCAGCGAGACGGCCATGCCGAGCGTCCACGCCTCGGACAGCAGCCCGATGACCAGGTTCGACTGTTCGCGCAGCACCTGCCGGGCGGCGTCCGGGTTGTCGGCCAGCAGCGGCGGCACCGTTCCCCGGAACCGGATCGCCGCGGTCATCACAGCGATGCCGAGCAGCACGGACAGGTACGTCAGCAGGCGCCGGTCGGACGGCCAGGACAGCGCCGGTCGGGACCGGTCGCCGTCCTCGTCCCGCCTGTCGATCAGCCGCCGGCCCACCGCCCAGGCCAGCAGGAAGACGGTGACGTAACCGGCGAGCACCGGCAGCACCCCGCGACCGGCCCACGAGTCGTACGGGCCCGGCAGCACCCGCACGGCGAGCAGCGCGGCGGTCCAGACGGCGGCGCAGGCGGCGAGCGCCCACATCCGCCGGCGCGCGGCGAACAGCGTGCCGGCCGCCAGCGCGAGCGCGACGGCGATCCCGGCGTCGAGCGTGGCCAGCAGCAGTGCCGCGCCGAGCGCGAACGGGATCCCGACCGACCAGAGGCGTCGCTCAGCGGCTGTCACGGGCGACCGTCCGGTACAGGTCGTGCCAGGTGTCCACGCATCCGGCGAACGAGTGCCGGTCCGCGTACTGCCGGGCCAGCTCGCGCCGCCGCTCGTCCCACGCGGCCGGGTCGGTGGCGGTCCGTACGGCGGCGGCCAGCGCCTGCGGCGTCAGCTCCGCCCGGTACGCGAGCACGCCGTCACCGGCGGCTGTCACCTCGGTCAGGCCGCCCGCGCCGGAGTGCACCACCGGTACGCCGAGCGACATTGCCTCCAGCGCGCTGCGCCCGAACGCCTCCACCCGGGACGGCACCAGCAGGCAGTGCAGCCGTTGCAGGAACGGCGCGGCGTCGACCCGGCCGACCAGGTGCAGGTTCGGCCGCTCCTCGACGGCGACGCTGCCCGCACCGGCGACCAGGAACTCCACGTCCGGCAGCGCGGCGGCGACGTCGGCGAGCAGGTCGGCGCCCTTCTCCCGTTCCAGCCGGCCGAGGAAGCCCACCCGCACCGGGCCGTCCGGTGCGAGGCCGCCGGTGTCGGCCACCTGCGGCCAGATGGCGGGCAGCGGGTTCGGGATCACCCGCACGTCGCGGATCCGCCCGCGTACCCGAAGCTCGTGGGCCTCGAAGCCGGAGACCGCGACCGTCGCGTGCGGCCGCAGCCGCCGGAACATCAGGTCGGTGCTGATGTTCGCCTGCACCGCGGCCTTCGCGCGCAGCGTCTCCGCCGTGTCGCGGTACTGCCAGAGGCTGTTGTGCAGCGTCACCACCAGCGGCGTACGGCGGCCCCGCACGCCCAGGCCGGCGCGGGCGTGCATCGCGGCGGAGAGCAGGTGCGCGCTCACCACGTCCGGCCGCAGTTCCTCGACGAGGGCGCGGATGCCGCGCACGTACCCCAGGTCCACCCGCTTGGCCGCGCCCAGCGGACGCCACGGCACGCCCGCCTCCCGCAACGCCGCCGCGACCTCGTCGTCCGGGGTGGCGGCGACCACGTCGACGCCGCGGGCCGCGAGTGCCGGCAGCATCTCGATCAGGAAGCGCTCGGCGCCGCCGAGCTGCCGCCGCCCCGACCCGCCGGTGGTGCAGACGAACAGCACCCTCATCGGACGCCCATGCCTTCCAGGGCGCCGCGGGCGATCGCCCGCCGCGCCGCCCCGCCGCCCACCGCCGCCCGGGCCAGCACCCCCAGCGTGTACGCGGAACAGGCCACAGTGCCCCGCCACCCGGCCAGCTCACGGCTGGCCCGGATGAACTCGCGGGTCTGCCGGCGGGAGATCTCCTCGGCCGCCCACCGGCGCTTGGCGCTCGCGTCGTCCTCGTGGGTGACCACGGCGTCCGGCAGGTACGCCAGGCGCAGCCCGAGCCGGCGCACCGCCCAGCACAGCCGCAGGTCCTCGGAGTAGAAGAACGACGACTCGTCCACGCCGCCGATCCGGTCCAGCGTCTCCCGCCGGATCGCCACGAACGGCCCGGAGAGCCAGTCACCCCGCTCCGGCGGCGCCACGATCCGCAGCCTCGGGAACACCAGGCTGAGCCCGGTGGCGTGCGCGACGCCGGTGCCCACGGTGAGGAACCGGCCGGCTGCGGTCTGGTCCCGGCCGGTCGCGTCGAGCACCTTCGGGAACGCCGCGCCCACAGCCGGGTCGTCCAGTTCGGCCGCCAGCCGCTCGATCGCGCCCGGCCGCACGAGGATGTCGTTGTTCGACAGCACCACCCGGGACCGGGTGCTGTGCCGGACGCCGAGGTTCATGCCCTTGGCGTAGCCGAGGTTCGTCTCCGAACGCACGTACCGCGCGCCGGTCTCGGCGCACATCGCCCGCAGCCTGTCGCTGATCTCGGCGGCGCTGCCGTTGTCCACCACGACGGCTTCCACACCGTCGGGCAGCGAGCGGACGCAGCCGTCGGTGCGCTCGAAGTCTTCCCAGGTCAACACGACGATTGAGACGTCCACCGCTAGGCCATCCGATTGACGAGGAGGTGCGTGGACCGCTGGAGTCGCTGCCGGGTGCGCAACGCGTAGACGCCGTAGGCGACAGACGACGCGACCGCGGCGCCGAGCGCGCCGGCCCACGGGATGAGCAGAACGTACAGCACCACCGACACCGACATGGTGACCAGGGCCACGGCGGTGGTGGCCTGCTCACCGGCGCGCTTGAGCAGCGCCGCGCTCCACGTCTTGCCGGCCGACAACGCCAGCGTCCCCGGCAGCAGCAGCAGCCCGAAGATCCAGGCGTCGTGGTAGTCGGGCGCCAGCACGCCGAGCACCGCCAGGCCGATCACGGCGAGCGCGGCGATCGGCAGCGCCGACCTGACCACGTCGCGGCCGTGGTCGCCGATCGCGTCCGGGTCGCGTTCGGCCAGGATCCGCTGCGCCCGGACCACCGCGCCGGACTGCGCGAACTCCAGCGCCGCCACCGCCAGCGCGAACACGCCGAGCGCGCCCGCGCCGGCGAACCGGGCCACCAGGACCTGGCTCAGCCGGTACGTCAGCATCTGCGCGCACACCCCGACGTGCAGCCGGCCCACCGCGAGCAGGTCGGCGCGGTACTCCGTGCGCCCCGCCGTGGCCGCCGGCACCGGACCGAACCGCCGCGCCCAGCCCAGCACCGCCAGCCCGAGCACCGTCGCGGTGGCGACCTGCACACCCAGCCAGAGGACGCTCCACAGGCCACCGTCGAGCCGGTGCCCCAGCCACAGCAGCCCGTACCCGGCCACCAGCACCGCGCCGCCGAGCGCCCGCATGGTGTAGACGAACCAGAACCGCTTCAGGCGCAGGCCGAGCGAGGCGGCCGTGTTGAACACGGTGAGCGCGCAGCCCGCGCCGACGCCGATCGGGTGGCTGCCCAGCCCGGCCAGCGTGGTCAGCAGCGCCGCGGCCAGCGCGGTGAGGCCGAGTGAGACGGTGAGGATGCCGGCGATCCACAGGCGACCGCGCGACATGATCCAGCCGGCCGGGCGGGACAGCAGGAACGTGTCGACGGACAGGCCGCCGAGTGCCGCGCCCACAGTGGCGCTGACCATGTTCGCCGCGAGTTCGCCGCGTTCCGCCGCCGGCAGCGTCACCGACACCAGCGCGGCGAGGCCGGTCAGGCCCAGGGCGACCAGATAGAGACGCTCGGGGGAGACGATCCGCCGGAGCCGGCCTACCACCCGGCGCCCAGGCGCCGGCGCCGGCCACGAGCCGGCCACGCGGAATCCACTCGTCTTCCCCCGAGATGCGCGGATGTGTGCGGGCCTGTTCTACCCGACATGAGCGCCGCCGCGCAACGGACCCGGCGGGCGGGTACGCCGGTGGCCCCGTGACGCCGGTAGGGTGACGCGTCGTGGACCTCGCCCACTTCCGCGACACGATCGGCAGGCGGTGGCCGATCGTGCTGGCGCTGACGCTGCTGTGCGGCGCGTTCACCGGGGTTCTCGCCGAACGCCGGCCGCCGGTCTACCGGGCCGAGACCCAGATGCTCGTCACGTTCGCCGCCGAGACGTCGGCAGCGCCCCAGCCCCGACCGCCGGCCGACGAGGCGGGCCGGCTGATGCAGCGGCGGGTGAAGACGTACGCCACCATGATGGACACGCCCCGGCTGACCCGCCCGGTGATCGACTCGCTCGGACTGCCGTACAGCACCGACGACCTGGCCGGGCGCGTCGTCGCCTCGTCCACCGTCGACTCGCTGGCGATCGACGTGGCGGTCACCGACCGGTCCGCCGGCACCGCGGCGGCGATCGCCGCCGCGCTCGCCGCCGAACTGCAGCGGATCGCCGAACGCGACCTGCCGCCCGCCGGGCTCGGGCTCAAGGCCCACGTCGCCGTGGTCCGGGCCGCCGCGCCGCCGCCGCGTCCGGAGCCGGTGCGGTGGCAGTGGTACGCCCTCGGCGGTGCGCTCGGCGGCCTGGCCCTCGGGGCCGGCATCGCGCTGGTGCTCGGCTACCGCCGGGCCGGCACTCCGGTGAGCGCGGACGTGCGGGCGCTCTGGGCGACGACGGTGCGCCGTCGCCCAGCCGACGCCGTCGCGGAGCCGGCGGGTGTGCCGGGTCAGAGCGACGGCCGGGTGTCCAGCGCCTCGGTGAAGGAGCGGCAGGCGTCGTAGGCGGGCAGCAGGCCCGCCGCGCGCGCCTCGGCCAGGCGCGGTGCCGACGCGTCCCGCTCGGACAGCAGCGGCGTCGCCGCCGGCCAGTCGATCCCGAGGTCCGGATCGAGCGGGTGCACGGTGTGCTCCGCCGCCGGGTGGTACGTGGCGGAGCAGAGGTAGCTGAGCGTCGCGTCGTCGGTGAGCGCGCAGAACCCGTGCCCCAGCCCTTCGGCCAGGTAGACGGCCCGCCGGTCGGTGTCGTCGAGGCGTACCGCCTCCCACCGGCCGTACGTCGGCGAGCCGACCCGCACGTCCACCACCACGTCCAGCACCGCCCCGCGTACGCAGGTCACGTACTTGGCCTGCCCGGGCGGTACGTCGGCGAAGTGGATGCCGCGCACCACGTCCCGCGCCGAGACGGACAGGTTGCCCTGCGCCAGCCGCAGCGGATGCCCGACCGCCTCGGCGAGCCGGTCGAACCGGTACCACTCCAGGAACAGGCCCCGCGGGTCGCCGTGCAGGCGCGGGGTCACCTCCCAGGCACCCTCGATGCCCAGCGGACGGATCTTCACGACGCGCCCCCCGTCCCGGACCGGTCGGCCAGCAGGCCCAGCAGGTATTCGCCGTAGCCGCTGCGGGTCAGCGGATGGGCCAGCATCCGCAGCCGCTCGTCGTCGATCAGCCCGGACCGCCAGGCGACCTCCTCGACGCAGCCGATCTTCATGCCCTGGCGTTCCTCGATCACCCGGACGAACTCGGCGGCCTGCATCATCGACGTGAACGTGCCGGTGTCCAGCCACGCGGTGCCCCGGTCGAGCACCGTCACGGTCAGCTCGCCCCACGACCGGTACGTCTCGTTGATCGCGGTGATCTCCAGCTCGCCCCGCGCGCTCGGGGTGAGCTTGCGGGCGATGTCGACCACCCGGTTGTCGTAGAAGTAGAGGCCCGGCACGGCGTACCGCGACCGGGGGCGGGCCGGCTTCTCCTCGATCGACAGCACCCGGCCGGCGTCGTCGAACTCGACCACGCCGTAGTCCTGCGGGTTCGCCACCGGATACGCGAAGACCCGCCCACCGGCCGGTTCGCCGTGCTGCGCGAGCTGCCGGCCGAGCCCGACGCCGTGGAAGATGTTGTCGCCGAGGATCAGCGCCACCGACTCCTCACCGACGAAGTCGGCGCCGAGCAGGAACGCCTGCGCGATGCCCTCCGGGCGGGGCTGCTCGGTGTACGACAGGCGCAGCCCCCACTGACTGCCGTCGCCGAGCAGCCGCTCGAACTGGACGCGGTCCTCCGGTGTGGTCACCACCAGGATGTCCCGCACACCGGCCATCACCAGAGTGGAGAGCGGGTAGTAGACCATCGGCTTGTCGAACACCGGCATCAGTTGTTTCGAGACGGCCCGGGTGATCGGCCAGAGCCGGGATCCGGTGCCACCGGCGAGAAGGATTCCGCGCACCCGCGGAGACTACCCGCGACGCCGCCGCCCCCGTGGCCCGTCGACGTCGCGCCCGGGCTGCCGCTACGGCGTAGACTCCACGACCCGTGAGGATCCTCGTCACCGGCGGCGCCGGCTTCATCGGGTCGGAGTACGTGCGGATGCTGCTGGGCGTGCCCGGCGGCGACGCGGCCGGAGTGCCGGTCGAGGGCCCGGCCGCGCTCACCGTGCTGGACAAGCTCACCTACTCCGGCAACCTGGCGAACCTGGCGCCGGTACGCGACGACCCCCGGCTGCGCTTCGTCCGCGGCGACATCGGCGATCCGGCGCTCGCCGACGAGGTGGTGCCGGGCCACGACGTGATCGTCCACTTCGCCGCCGAGTCGCACGTGGACCGTTCGATCACCGGCGCGGCACCGTTCGTCACCACGAACGTGCTCGGCACCCAGACGATGCTGGACGCCGCACTGCGGCACGGCGTCCGCCGGTTCGTGCACGTCTCCACCGACGAGGTGTACGGCTCGATCGACTCCGGCTCCTGGACGGAGGACTGGCCGCTGGCGCCGAACTCGCCGTACTCGGCGTCGAAGGCCGGGTCGGACCTGCTGGCGCTGTCCTACCACCGCACCCACGGCCTGGACGTCGTGGTGACCCGCTGCTCCAACAACTACGGGCCGTACCAGTTCCCGGAGAAGGTCGTCCCGCTGTTCGTGACCAACCTGCTCGACGGCGGCACCGTGCCGCTCTACGGCGACGGCGGCAACGTCCGGGACTGGCTGCACGTGCACGACCACTGCCGGGGCGTGGCGATGGTGCAGGAGAAGGGGCGGGCCGGCGAGGTCTACCACATCGGCGGCGGCACCGAGCTGACCAACCGGCAGCTCACCGAGCGGCTCCTGGTGGCGTGCGGGGCCGGCTGGGACCGGGTCGTGCCGGTCACCGACCGCAAGGGCCACGACCGGCGCTACTCGCTGGACATCAGCAAGATCAGCAGCGAGCTGGGGTACGCCCCGAGCATCGACCTCGACCGTGGCCTGGCCGAGACGATCAGCTGGTACCGGGACAACCGGGCCTGGTGGGAGCCGCTGAAGACGGCCGGCCCCGAATGACCCGGATCCTGGTCACCGGCGCGGGCGGGATGCTCGGGCGGGATCTGCTCGCCGTGCTGCGGACCCGGCCGGACCTGTCCGTCACCGCCGCCGGCCGCGCCGACCTCGACGTCACCGACACCCACGCGGTCCGGGACGCGGTGGGCGGCCACGACGTGGTGTTCAACGCCGCCGCGTGGACCGACGTGGACGGCGCCGAGAGCCGCGAGCGGGACGCCACCGCCGTGAACGGCGACGCGGTCGCCGCGCTGGCCGGCGCCTGCGCCGTGTCCGGCGCGCGCCTCGTGCACGTCTCCACCGACTACGTGTTCGCCGGGGACGCCACCGAGCCGTACCCGGAGGACGCCCCGACCGGCCCGGTGAACGCGTACGGGCGCAGCAAGCTCGCCGGGGAGCGGGCGGTGGCCCGGCTGCTGCCCGAGACCGGGTACGTGGTGCGCACCGCCTGGCTCTACGCCACCCACGGGCGCAACTTCGTCACCACGATGCTGCGGCTGGCAGCCGAACGCGACCGGCTCGACGTGGTGGACGACCAGCACGGCCAGCCCACCTGGTCGTACCGGTTCGCGGAGCGTCTCGTGACGCTCGCCGACGCGGCGCTCGCCGGCGACGCCGCGCCCGGGACGTACCACGGCACCGCCGCCGGTGAGACCACCTGGTACGGCCTGGCCCGCGCCGTCTTCGCCCTGCGTGGTCTCGACCCGGACCGGGTCCGGCCGACGACGAGCGACCGCTTCCCGCGCCCGGCGCCGCGCCCCCGCTACAGCGTGCTGGCGCACGGCCGGTGGGCCGCCGCGAAGCTGCCGCCGCCGGAGGACTGGCACGCGGACCTGGCCGAGGCGCTCAGCGCCCTCCGCCCCGGAACACCTCGGTGACGGTACGCAGCACGATCTTGATGTCGAGCCAGAGCGACCAGTTCTCGACGTAGTAGTTGTCGAACCGCGCCCGGTCCGAGATCGGCGTGTCCCCGCGCAGGCCGCTGACCTGCGCGAGCCCGGTGAGTCCGACCGGTACGCGGTGCCGCATCGCGTACCTCGGGTACTCCATGGAGAACTTCTCCACGAAGTACGGCCGCTCGGGCCGGGGACCCACCACGCTCATCTCGCCGCGCAGGATGTTCCACAGCTGCGGCAGCTCGTCCAGCGAGGTCCGCCGCATGAACCGCCCGATCGGGCCGACCCGCTCGTCGTGCGCGATCGACCAGGTGGTCTGCGACTCGTACTCGTCGACCGGGCGCATCGACCGGAACTTGATCACGTGGAACGGCTTGCCGTACCGGCCGATGCGCTCCTGGCGGAAGAACACGCCCCGGCCGCCGTCGAGGAACGTGGCGGCGGCGCAGAGCAGTAGCAGCGGGCTCAGCACCAGCAGGGCGGTCACCGCGAACACCACGTCGGACGCGCGCTTGAGCCGCCACCGGGGTCCGGTGAGCGTGGTGTCGCCGATCTTGACGATCGGGATGGCACCGATGTGGTCGGGGTAGCCGCCCTGCGACCGCGAGCCCCACAGGCGCGGCACCGCCCACAGGTCACAGCGGGAACTGGCCGGACGCAGCAGCGACTCCATCAGGTCGGCCTCGGAGCAGTCCGGGTCCGCGATGACGAGAACCTCGCACTCCAGCATCTCGGCGAGCTTCTCCAGGTCGTCGATCGTGCCGATGAGCGGCAACGCGCCGATCCGCGGCCGCGACGGGGCGTCGACGGCGCCGACGAACCGCAGCCCGTACTGCGGGTAGCGCCGCAGCAGCCGGGCCAGCTCGCCGCCGATCGGCCCGCCGCCGATGACTATGGCGTTGTGCTCCACCCACCGGCGCTTGCGGGCCAGCAGGATGAGCCGGCTGTTCAGCGCCCGCCCGACGATCACCAGGCCGGCGG
Source organism: Micromonospora sp. AB353 (assembly GCF_049538395.1). NCBI lineage: Bacteria > Bacillati > Actinomycetota > Actinomycetes > Micromonosporales > Micromonosporaceae > Micromonospora > Micromonospora sp. AB353. Next base: position 56,505 of record NZ_JBMVFV010000030.1, read on the forward strand.
AGAGCGCGACACCGCGCATGAACCCGCTGACGTACGGCACCGAGTCGTGCCGCAGCGCCGCGATGATCGCCCCCACCGCGCCGGAGGCCAGCAGCCGGCCGCCGAGGCTCGGCAGTTCGTCCAGGATGCTGATGTGCCGGCGCGGCCGGTAGAGCCCGCCCGCGGCGAACAGGCCCACTGTGAGCGCGGCGTTGAACAACGTGCCACGCCAGTAGGTCTGGGTCAGCAGCAGCGGCGTGAGCAGCGCCGCGACGTCGATGGGCGCGGTCACCATCCAGGCCCGCAACCATCGGGTACGCGTCGACGCCCGCGACCCCGCGTACGGCAGCACCGTGGTCGTGTCCATGCCGCTGTCCATCGGCGTGTTCATGGCCACACCGGACGGCGGCGCAGACGGATGCTCGAACGCCGGCAGGCGTGGCATGGTCGATCCTCCCCCGTGACGCCACCGGCCCGGATACCGAGACCGACGGCGATCGCAGGATACGAGCGACCCCGCCCCGCCGCCAGCACCGGCATGGCAGATCGACGTCCTACTTTCCGCTGATGGCGAGGATCTCGGGGACCGAGTCGCGGCGCACCGCGTCGAACAGCGTCTTCGAGCGCGCCGGATCGGGGAACACGACGCTCTCGCTGCCGACCCGGCCGGTGCCCTTGACCGGGCAGGTGAAGAACGTCAGGTTGCCGCCGCGCAGGCCCCGCATCTCCATCGCGAGGTCCACCAGCGACAGTGACTTGTCGACAGCCACCGAGTCGGACGTGGCACGGACGAACGAGTTCAGCTTGGCCGGGTTGGTCATCACACCGCCCGAGGCGGCCTTGTCCAGGATCGCCTTGATCACCTGCTGCTGGTGCCGGATACGCGCGAAGTCGCCGTCCGGGAAGGCGTGCCGCTCCCGCGCGTAGTCCAGCGCGGCGGCGCCGTCCATCGTCTGCCGGCCCTTCTCGAAGGTCCGCGTGCCGATCAGCGAGTACTTCGTGGTGAAGCCCTTCTCCACGTCGATCTCGACACCGCCGAGCGCGTCGATGATCTCCTTGAAGCCGGCGAAGTCGACCATCGCCACGTTGTCCACCCGTACGCCGCTGAACTTCTCCACCGTCTGCACCATCAGCGGCACGCCGCCCCAGGCGTACGCGGCATTGATCTTCGCGTCACGGCCGCCGCGGCCCTCCTTCGACTTCGGGACGGCCGTCCAGGTGTCACGGGGGATCGAGATGAGCTGGGCGCTCGACCGGTCCTTCGGCAGGTGGGCCAGGATGATCGTGTCGCTGCGCGAGCCGCCGGTGCTCTCCGGGTCGCGGGAGTCGCTGCCCAGGATCATGATGTTCATCGCACCCTTGGCCTCGACCTGCGGACGCGACTCCTCCGGGACGCCCTCGAAGGCGTCGACCCGCTCGATCGACTTGTCGACCGAGCGGTAGTAGAGGCCGCCGGCCACTGCGGTGCCGCCGCTCAGCAGCACCACCACGAGCAGCACGATCAGGGCGATCCGCCGCCCCCGGCGGCGCCGGGGCGCCTTCTCCTCCACCGGCCCGCCCGGCTCCACATCGGAGCCCGGCGCACGACTGTCGGAATCGGTGAGCTGGTGGCGATCTGACATGCCGCGATGCTACTGAGTCACGTCGTACCGTGTGGACCCGCGCCCGGACGGTGACGCCCCGGCGGCGCGTGACCGCCGCGGTGAGGTGGCCGGGGTCCGGGCCTTGCCGCCGGGTGGTCGCCGGATCGATGATGGTGAGGAATGCCACATCGACCGAGGAGTCGAGATGCAGGTTATCCACCAACCGCGGGTGGCGTGGGACGCCGCCCGGGTCATCGGCGGAGCGATCCACGACGAGCAGCTGTTCGGCTGGCTGCGCGGCGAACTCGGCGCCCTGATGGGCCCCGCGGCGGTGGTGGCCCTCGACGAGACCCGGAACCGGGTCCGCTGGGCCGGTGACGCCCGGCTGCCGGTCGAGACCGGTGTGTGGCGCGTCCGCCTGGAGGACTCGCTGCGGCAGCGCCCCGAACTGGCCGGCGGGCTGGCCGGTGTCGTCTCCACCGCCCGTACGCTGCGCCCGGTTTAGCTTTCGCTTAGCTCGCTTGTCCCGCGGCACGCCGGTCCGGCAGCATCGACCGGCGTGACCGACGGCACCGCACCCCACCCGCCGACCACCGGCGCCGCGCCCGGACCCGCCAGCCCGGACGGCCGGCGTCGCACCGCCTCCCGCCGTCGCCGCCTGGCCGCCGCCGGGCTGGTCACCGTCGCCGCCGCGGTCGCGGTGACCCTCGCGGTACGTGGCGGTGCCGCCCCCGCCTGCGCGGCGCCGCCTCCGCGCGCTGCCGTGGCCGCTCTTCCGCCCGCCGTTCTGCCGCCCGGCGCTGCCCTGCCGGTGGCTGCCGCCCCGCCCGTCGGCGGCGCGACGCGCAGCGGCAAGGCCACCTTCTACGACTCCGAGGGTGCCGGCGGCAACTGCTCCCGGCCCGCCGCGCCCGCCGACCGGATGTACGTCGCGCTCGGCCCCAGCGAGTACGCCTCCGGCGCCTCCTGCGGCGGTTTCCTCGACGTCACCGGCCCGCGCGGCACCGTCCGGGTGCTCGTGATGGACCAGTGCCCGGAGTGCGCACCCGGTCACCTCGACCTGTCCGCCGAGGCGTTCGCCCGGATCGCCGACCCGGTGCAGGGGGTGGTGAAGGTCAGCTACCGCGCGGTGGTGAACCCGAGACTGCCCGGCCCGCTCACCTTCCGGATGAAGGAGGGCTCGTCGCAGTGGTGGTTCGCCGTCCTGGTCGGTGACCACGGCAACCCGCTGCGCTCGGTCGAGGTACGGCAGAACGGTTCGTGGCGGGCGGCGCAGCGGCAGGACTACAACTACTGGCTGATCGCGTCCGGGGCCGGTCCCGGCCCGTACGAGATCCGGGTCACCGACGTGTACGGCCACCGCGCGACGGCCACCGGCATCCGGATGCTCCCCGGCCAGGTGCAGCGCGGCAAGACCCGCATGTACGGCGCCGATCCCGCCACCCCCGGACCCACCCCGAAGAAGCCGACCCCCACCCCCAGGACGCAGACCTCCAGTCCTCCGGCCTCCCTCACGCCGTCGCCCACCCTCACCCCAGCCCTCACGGAACCCCTGGTGCAGGCAGCCGCCACCCCTCCCACCCAGGCCCCCTGCTCCTGACCCGCGCCGCCCGCTCAGCTCGTTGATCTTGCAATTATGGCCCTCAACCTGACCGGGATGCGGCTTCTGCGGGGGGGCGGAAAGTGCAAGATCGGCGGGGCAGGCCAGGGCGGCGAGGACGGGACGGGTCACGGGGAGGTGGGGAGGTCCAGCCACATGAGGATCTCGTCGCGGGCGTCGGTGGGGGACAGGCGCAGCGCGGCGGGGAGGCGGCCGATCTCGCGGTAGCCGAGGCGCTTGTAGAAGCGGTCCAGGCCGAGCCCGTCGCGGACCGTCACGTGCAGCGCCGTCAGGCCGAGCCCTCGGGCGATCCGCTCGGCCTCGCGCATCAGCGCCGCGCCGTGGCCGCGTCCCTGCGTGTCCGGGTGCACCATGACGCGCTTGAGCACCCGCCAGTGCGTCTTGAGGTGGAACCGGTTGTCGGCGATGACCAGCACCGCGACCAGCTTGTCGCCCTCGTAGCCGGCGAGCAGCCGGTCCGGCCCGTCCGCCACCTCGTCGAGCGTGGCAGTGGCGAGCGGGCGTACGTCGTCGGCCGTCACCGGGGCGACGAAGCCGACGGCGCCGCCGGCGTTCGTCACATCCACCCAGAGCGCGATGATCTGCTCGCGCAGTTCGGGAGTCAGGTCGGGGTCGAGTACGAAGCGCAGGTCCACGACGCCATCCTGCGCGTGACGACGCGGCCCGGACCCGCGTTCGTGATGCGGGTGACACAGTTGATGGTGCGGGAGGGGGGTTTCGAACCCCCACGTCCTCTCGGACACAGGCTCCTAAGGCCTGCGCGTCTGCCGTTCCGCCACTCCCGCCGACCCGCTGAGTTTAGAGCGTCACGCCGCAGCCGTGTGTACTCCGGGCCGCGACCCGAGCGACCTCAGTCGAGGCCGAGGTCCCGGCGCAGCTTGGCGACGTGACCGGTGGCCCGCACGTTGTAGAACGCCTGCTCGATCTTGCCGTCCTCGTCCACCACGAACGTCGAGCGGATCACGCCGGTGACGGTACGGCCGTACATCTGCTTCTCGCCGAACGCGCCGTACGCGGTCAGCACCGCCTTGTCCTCGTCGGAGACCAGCGGGAACGTGATGGCGTCCCGGTCGCGGAACTTGGCGAGCTTGGCGGGCTTGTCCGGCGAGATGCCCACCACCTCGTAGCCGGCGGCCTGGAGGGAGGCGAGCGAGTCCCGGAAGTCACACGCCTGCTTCGTGCAGCCGGGCGTCATGGCGGCCGGGTACGCGTACAGGATGACCTTGCGGCCGCGCAGGCCGGACAGGGACAGCGTGCCGCCGTCGTCGGTGGGGAGGGTGAATTCGGGGGCGGGGTCGCCGGGCTTGAGGCGGTCGGTCATGGCGGTGACGATACCGCCGGGCCGGTGCGGTCGGCGGGCGGCGACGCGCGGGCGCGGTGACGGCCATCATGAGGTTGTTGCCAGATATTGGCAACAGTGCCTTCCTGGAAATACGCTGAGCGCGTGGACACCCTGGCGATGCACATCTCCAACGGGATCATCAACGGTCCGGTCGCCGCGATCTTCGCGGCTCTCGCCCTCGCCGCGCTCGCGTTCTGCGTGCTGCGGGGCCGAGCCGACCTCGACGACCGGCTGGCCCCGATGGCCGGGCTGGTGGCGGCGTTCATCTTCGCCGTGCAGATGCTCAACTTCCCGATCTTCACCGCCGGGGTCAGCGGTCACCTGCTCGGCGGCGCGCTGGCGGCGATGCTCGTCGGCCCCTGGGTCGGCGCGCTCTGCGTCGCCGTGGTGCTCATCGTGCAGGCGCTGGTCTTCGGTGACGGCGGGGTGGCGATGCTCGGCCTCAACATCACCAACATGGCGCTGCTCGGCACCGCCGCCGCGTACCTGCTGATCGCGCTCCTGCTGCGCGTGCTGCCGCGTACCCCGGCCGGGCTGGCGGTCACCGCCTTCGTGTCCGCGCTGGTCAGCGTGGTGGTCGCGTCCCAGGGCTTCGTCCTGCAGTACTGGCTGGGCGGCACCACCGACCTCGGCGGCAACCTCACCGGCCTGGCCGGCACCATGGCCTTCGCCCACCTGCTCATCGGCATCGGCGAGGGCCTGATCACCGCGACCACCGTGGTCACCGTCGCCAAGGTCCGGCCCGACCTGGTGTACGCGCTGCGCGCCCTCAAGCCGGCCACGCCGGCTCCCGCCGTCCCGGTCGCCGGAGGTGCCCGATGAGCAAGCGTCACTGGCCGTTCCTGCTCGGCGGCCTGCTGGTGGCCCTGCTGCTGGCCGGCGTGGTCAGCAACTACGCCTCCTCGCACCCGGACGGGCTCGACTCGTCGCTGCTCAAGGGCTGCACCGTCAACGCCGACGACGAGATCACCGGCGGCAGCTGCCCGGCCCAGCAGGCCAAGGACCACGAGCTGGCGGACAGCCCGCTCGCCGACTACGGCGTCCGCGGGATCGGCAACGACTTCCTCTCCACCGGCCTGTCCGGCGTGCTCGGTGTGCTGCTCACCTTCGCGTTCGGCGGCGGCCTGTTCTGGCTGGCCCGCCGCCGCGGCCCCGCCACGCCCGTCACGTCCGCCGCGCCTGACACGACCACCGCGAGCGCCGGCCCGGTGGACGACGCCGCGACCCCGTCCACCGGCACCCGCTGACCATGGGCGCCGGGCACGCGCACGTCCTCTACCGCGAGTCCGGCTCGCCGGTGCACCGCCTCCCGCCCGAGGTGAAGATCGCCGCGATGGTGCTGTTCACCGTCGCGGTGGTGGCGACGCCCCGGGAGGCGTACTGGGCCTTCGGCGGCTATGCGCTCCTGGTCGCCGTGGTGGCCGCGCTGGCCCGGGTCGGCCCGCGCTGGCTGCTCAGCCGGGCGCTGATCGAGCTGCCGTTCGTGCTGTTCGCGTTCGCGCTGCCGTTCCTCGGGGCGGGGGAGCGGGTCGAGGTGGCAGGGCTCGCGCTGTCCGTCGACGGGCTGCACGGCGCGTTCAACATCCTCGCCAAGGGCACGCTCGGCGTACTCGCGTCGCTTCTGCTGGCGGCGACCACGACGACGCGTGACCTGCTGCTCGGCCTGGACCGGCTGCGGTGCCCGCAGATCCTCACCCAGATCGCCACGTTCATGCTGCGCTACCTGGAGGTGCTCGTCGGCGAGGCCCGCCGGATGCGCGTGGCGCGGGTGTCGCGCGCTGACGACCCGCGGTTCCTGTGGCAGTTGCGCGGCTTCGCGGCCGGGGTCGGCGCGTTGTTCCTGCGCGCCTTCGAGCGCGGCGAGCGGGTCTACCTGGCGATGCTCTCGCGCGGCTACACCGGCCGGATGCCGGCGGTGTGGCAGGGGGCCGGCGCGGCCACCGCCGGCCAGTGGGCGGCCGCCGCGACGGTGCCGGCGATCGCGGCCACCATCGCCGCCGTCGCGCTCGTCCTGCAATGATCGGGTACGTGCAGCAGCCGCCCTCCCTCGACGTCGACGGCGTCCGGTACGCGTACCCGGACGGTCACGTCGCCCTGCACGGCGTGGACCTGACCGTGCCGCGCGGCGATCGGGTGGCGCTGCTCGGACCAAACGGTGCCGGCAAGACCACGCTCGTGCTGCACCTCAACGGCATCCTCACCCCGACCGAGGGCACGGTGAGCGTCGGCGGCCTGACCGTCAGCCGGGACCGGGACACGCTCGCCGAGGTACGCCGCCGCGTCGGCATCGTCTTCCAGGACCCGGACGACCAGCTGTTCCTGCCCACGGTCGCCGAGGACGTCGCGTTCGGCCCGGCCAACCTGGGTCTGCGCGGCGCCGAGCTGGCCGCCCGGGTCGACGAGGCGCTCGCGGCCGTCGGGATGAGCGAGCACCGGGACCGCGCGCCGCACCACCTGTCGTTCGGGCAGCGGCGCCGGGTGGCGGTGGCGACGGTGCTGGCCATGCGCCCGGAGATCCTGGTGCTGGACGAGCCGTCGTCGAACCTCGACCCGGCCGCCCGGCGGGAGCTGGCGGAGATCCTGCGCGCCCTGCCGGTGACGCTGCTGATGGTCACGCACGACCTGCCGTACGCGGCCGAGCTGTGCCCCCGCTCGGTCATCCTGGACGGCGGCCGCATCGTCGCCGACGCCCCCACCGCCGACCTCCTGTCCGACGAGGCACTGCTGACCGCCCACCGCCTCGAGCTCCCCTACGGCTTCGCCCCCCGCCCCACCTGACCCGCCCCTCGCCCGTCCCGCCCTTCTCCACCGCGATCTTGCACTTTCTGCCCGGGCATTCCGGGGCAAAGGCCGCAGACTCGGGGCGGTAACTGCAAGATCACGCCGTCCAGGGGCGAGTGCGGCGGGAGTGGAACGTGATGGGTGTGTCTAGGGCGGTTTGACACTCGTGTTGTTCCACTCGGGCGTGCCCGGCGCTCACAGCTTGCGGTGATCTTGCGGTGGCGGCCCCGGGAGATGTCGTGAACGCCTTGGATGCCGGGCGGAACAGGTTTGGGTGGGCGGTAGTTCCTCGTTCGGCCGGTTGTGGCGCGCGGCCTCCCGTTACGCGAGATTGGCGTTCCGCGTGGTGGGAGCAGTGGAGATCTTGGTAGGAAAGGGCCCCTATGGGGGCCGTTTGGTACCAAG
>NZ_JBMVFV010000031.1:0-63679 GCF_049538395.1 Micromonospora sp. AB353
GGCGGCGCCGCCGCCACAGTGCTTCCCGCCGCCACGGCCGCCTACCGGGCGGAGCTACCCGGCGGCTGGGCGCACGTGCCGCTGCTTCCCGCGGCGCTGGGCACCGACGCGGTGGTGGTCGGCGCCGCCCGGCTCGCCACCGCACCGATCCACCACGACGGAGGAACAAGCACGTGAGTGTCCTGGACGAACTCGCAGGCGGGCTGGTCGTGTCCTGCCAGCCCCTGCCCGACGACCCGGACGACCCGATGCGCGACCCGTACGTCCAGGCCCGCGTGGCCGCCGCCGTCGTCCGCGGGGGCGCGGTGGCGGTCCGGGTCAACGGCCCCGACGACGTGCGGGCGGTACGCGCCGCCGTCGACGTGCCGGTGATCGGGTTGTACAAGCACGGCACGCAGGGCGTGTTCATCACCCCGACCGCCGGGCACGCCCTCGAAGCGGCGCGGGCCGGGTCGCACGTCGTCGCGGTGGACGCCACCGACCGCCCCCGGCCCGACGGCCGGACCTTCGCCGACACCGTCCGCGCGGTGCACGACCAGACCGGCGCGCTGGTCCTGGCCGACGTCGCCACGGTGGCCGAGGGCGTCGCCGCCGTCGAGGCCGGCGCGGACGCGGTCGCCACCACGCTGTCCGGCTACACGCCGGCCGGCCCACCGATCGACGGGCCCGACCTCGGGCTCGTGGCGCGACTCGCCGCGCTGCTGCCCGTACCGGTGATCGCCGAAGGGCGCTACCGGACCACGGAGCAGATCAGCCGGGCCTTCGAGGCGGGTGCCCACGCGGTGGTGATGGGCAACGCCGTCACCTCACCGCTGTGGATCACCCGCCGGCTGGTTCCGGCCACCCCCCGGGCGGCGAGCGCGCCGGAGAAAAGGGAGCATCGATGAAGAGAAGAACGCTTCTTGCGGCCACCGGCGCGGCCGGCCTGGCCACCGTCGCCCTCGGCGGCCCCGCCTTCGCCCGGCCCGCCGGCCGGCGACCGAGCGTGGCGCTGGTGCCGCTGGACGACCGGCCGGTCAACACGTACTGCGCCGAGATGACCGGTGCGAGCGCCGACGCCGAGGTGCTGCTGCCGCCGCGGAACCTGCTGGGCCGTTTCTTCACCCCCGGTGACGGCGCCGGCATCGCCCGCTGGCTCGACGGCACCGCCCGCGTCGACGGGTACGTGATCTCGGTGAGCATGCTGGCGTACGGGGGCCTGATCGCCTCGCGTACCGCCGCACCGGCCCTGGCCGACGCGTTGCGCAACCTGGAGGCGATCCGGCGGCTGCGCGCACGCCGGTCCGACGCGGTGATCGAGGTGCACGACACGATCCAGCGGCTCGCGATCACCAGCACCGGCACCGACCTGGACAACTACCGTGACCTGCTGGTCCAGTGGGCCAAGCTGTACGACCAGGTGGTCAACCTGGGTCAGGAGTCGCTGCGCGGTCAGCTCGACGCCGTGCGGGCGCGCATCCCGGACGCCGTGGTCGAGGACTACCTGGCCGCGCGGGCACGCAACCACCAGGTCAACCGGCTGATGGTGGAGTGGGTCGCGGACGGGACGATCAGCCACCTGGTGCTCTCCGAGGACGACACCGCGCCGGTCGGCCTGGCCCGCGCCGAGCGGGTCGAGCTGGAGGCGCTGGTGGCGCGGCTCGGCGTCGGCGACCGGGTGGAGATCTTCCCCGGCGCCGACGAGGTGAACGCGCTGCTCGTCGCGCGGGTCGTCGCCGCCGGCGCCGCACCCACCTACCGGGTGGAGTACGCCGGGGTGTCCGGCGAGGGCTGGACCGCCGCGCTGGAGGGCATCCCGTTCGCGGAGAACATCCGCCGGCACGTCACCTCGGTGGGCGGCCGGGTGGTGACCGGCGACGCGGACATCGTCCTCGCGGTGAACACCCCCTCGGCGGCGGCCGGGCAGCGGGCCGCCGACCTGGACGCGTTCGTCGGCCGCATCGGTGAGCTGCTGGCCGCCGGCACCCCGGTGATCGTGGTGGACCCGCTGATCGTCAACAAGGGCGACCACGACCTGGTGTCCCGGATGGAGTCCCGCCTGGACCTGCCGGCGCTGCTGTCGTACTCGGGGTGGAACACCGGCGGCAACGCGCTCGGGCTGGCGCTCGCGCACGGCACCGCGCGGTGGGCGTACCTGCGTTCCTCCGGCAGCGGCTTCGGCGTGCCGGAGCTGCGCGGGCCGGCCCAGGCGCACGCCGAGTACCTGCTCTACCGGTTCGTCAAGGACGACCCGTGGAAGAACGTGGTGCAGGTCGAGGCGTACGCGCACGCCCGCGCGCAGGGCTGGGATCCGCTGGCGCTGACCGCCGAGCAGAAGCGCTACTTCGACGGCTGGGTGCGCGACCGGCTGGTGCCGCTGACCGAGCGGTACTTCGCCGACCACTTCGCCGGGCACGAGCTGGTGCTCGGGGTACGCGGACGCAAGACGTTCACCGCGACGCTGGACCGGGTCACCGCGGTGCGGGTCGAGCTGCCGTGGGACCGGCTGTTCGAGGTCACGCTGGAGCCGAGCCTGCGGCTGCGCTGACCGGACGACGCGGGTGCGGTCCCCCGGGCCGCACCCGCGTCACCGGGCCGTCAGCAGGCAGAACTCGGTGCCGTCCGGGTCGGCCAGCACCACGTCGCCGGCGGTGTGCCGGCCCGTACCGGCCCGGGTCGCGCCGAGCGCCAGCAGCCGGTCGACCTCCGCGTCCCGGTCGCCGTCCGCGACCAGATCCAGGTGTACGCGGTCCCGCCCGCCGCTGGGCATCAGCGGCGGGCCGCTCCAGGTGACCTTCGCGCCCCCGCGCGGCGACTGGATCGCTGTCTCCTCGTCCTGGTCCCAGACCAGCGGCCAGCCCAGCGCCTCGCTCCAGAACAGGCCTGCCGCCCGGGTGCCGTCGCAGTTGACAGCGCCGACCGGGCCGCAGCCGGCGAGGAAGGTGTTGCCCTCTTCGATGACGCAGAACTCGTTGCCCTCCGGGTCGGCGAGCACCACCTGGTCGTCGTCCGGCCCCTGGCCGATGTCGATGTGCCGCCCGCCCAGCGTCAGCGCCCGGTCGACGGTGTCCCGCTGGGCCTGCGGCGACGCGCTGGTCAGGTCGAAGTGGATCCGGTTCTGCACGGTCTTCGGCGCATCGCGGGGCAGGAACCGGATGCGGAAGTCGCTGTGGGCGTCGCCGCCGATCGCCACGCCCTCGCGCGGGTCGTCGAGGATCTCCCGGCCGAGCACCCCGGACCAGAACCGCGCGAGCCGCAGCGGGTCGCCCGCGTCGAGGCTGACCGCGTAGAGGTGAACCGCCATCCGCCCGTCTCCGATCCGCCGCCGTCGTCGGCGGCAGGTCAGGAGCGTAGGCCGGGCGGCCCGGGCGCGCAGCCGGATTTCCCCCGCTGTCGCGTTACTTCGCCGGGAGGGTGCGCGCGAAGCGGACGCCCCGCTCGACCCAGCGGGTCAGGTCGGGGTCGCGCTCGCAGGCATCGGGCGACACGGTGACCCAGCCCCGCATCTCCCGGCCCCGCATGACTGTCGCCTCGGCGCCGGGCTCGGCCAGCGCGCGCTCGGCCTCGGCCGGGTCGACCCGGACCATCAGGCCACCCGCGCCGCGCACCACCACCGTCATGTTGCCGCGCAGCATCATCGCCAGGCCGCCGAACATGCGCCGTTCGGTGATGCCGGGCTCATGCCCGAGGCGTTCCCGTACCCGGTTCGCCAGGTCCTCGTCGTAGGCCATGACGGCATCGTGGCATCCGGGTCCGACAGCGGGGCGCGCGTCAGGCGCCGACGCGCTGTTCGGGGATGGACAGGCCGTAGAGCGCCATCAGCTCCGGGCTGTCGATCCGGCTGCCGTCGGCCACCGAGTCGCACGCGATGTCGACGATCTGGTCCTTGTGCGCCAGCAGGTACGGCCGAGCCCCGACGTCGGCGCTGGCCAGCGTGGCGATGCCGGACCAGTGCCGGCGGCCGAACAGCATCGGGTAGCCGCGCAGCCCGTCGTAGGTGGCGCAGACAAGCACGTCCGGGTACGGCAGCGCGGTGACCCGGCGGACCGCCGCCGCGGTGAGCCCGGGCATGTCCACCGGCACCACGACCACGGCCTCGATGTCGTCGTCGGTGAGCGCGGCGAGCCCGGCCCGGATCGAGGAGCCCACCCCGGTGCCCCACGCGCGGTTGACCACCACAGTGGCGCCGGTCAGGTCGGTGGTCTGCCGCACCTGCTCGGCCGCCGCGCCCAGGACGACCACGACCTGTGCGCAGCCCGCCTCGGCCATCGTGTCGATCATCTGGCTGACCAGCGGCTTCTCGCCCTGGTGCAGCAGCGCTTCGGGTCCGCCGATGCGGCGGCCGCCACCGGCGGCGATGATCATTGCAGCGATCCGGTTCAGCGGTGCCCCCTCGATCAGGGGACGGACCGGGCACAGCCGCCCGGTCCGTCCCGTCGTACGCACACCGGGCCCAACGAGCGCGGCCGGGAGCGGGTAGCGGGGCAAAACGGAAAATTGCGTGACTATGCCGCGTCCGCGTAGCAGTCGACAGTGGACAGGTCGAGCGGGAACCGGACCGGGGTGTCGCCGAACAGCAGCCGGGTGGCCCGCGCGCCGGCGGCGGTGACCGCCTCGGCGACCGCCGCCGCCTGCCCGGCCGGGCAGTGCACCATCACCTCGTCGTGCTGGAAGAAGACCAGCTCCGCCTCCGAGCCGGCCAGCTCGGTACGCAGCGTCGCCAGCAGCGTGGAGGCCCACTCGGCGGCGGTGGCCTGGATGACGAAGTTGCGGGTGAAGCGCCCCCGCGACCGGGCCGCCCGGGCCGACGGGCTGTGCGGATCGGCCCCGCCGTCCGGCATCGGCTCCTCCCCCTCGGCGAACCCCGCCGACCCGGGCGGGCAGGTACGCCCCAGCCAGGACCGGACCAGCCCGCCCGCCTCACCGGTGCGCGCCGCCGCCTCGACGTGGCCGAACGCGGTCGGATAGTTCTTCCGCAGAACCGCCAACGCCGGCACCGCCGCGCCGCCGGTCTGCCCGTACATCGCCCCGAGCAGGGCCACCTTGGCCTTCGCCCGGTCACCGGCGAACGCGTCCCGGGCCAGCGCGGCGTACAGGTCACCGGCACCACCCGCCGCGGCCAGCCGCTCGTCGCCGGACACCGCCGCGAGCACACGCGGTTCGAGCTGGCCCGCGTCGGCGACCACGAACGTCCAGCCCGGGTCCGCCACCACCGCCCGCCGGATCACCTTCGGGATCTGCAACGCCCCGCCACCCCGGGTCGCCCAGCGGCCGGACACCACGCCACCTGGCACGTACTCCGGGTGGAACCGGCCGCCGGACACCCAGGCGTCGCGCCAGGCCCAGCCGTGCGCCGTCCAGATCCGGTACAGCTCCTTGTACTCCAGGACCAGCGGCGCCGCCGGGTGCTCCACCCCGCGCAGCACCCAGGCGCGCGTGTTCGGCAGGTCCACGCCCGCACGGGCGAACGCCCGCAACAGCTCCGCGGGCGAGTCGGCGTGCACCTGGCGTACGCCGAACGCGTCAGCGATCCGGGCCTGCAACTCGGCCAGCCGGCGCGGCGGCCCGCCGACCGGGGACGGCTCGCCGAGCAGGTCGGCCAGGATCGCGTCGTGCACGTCCGCGCGCCACGGCAGGCCGGCCGCGCCCATCTCGGCCGCCACCAGCGCGCCCGCCGACTCGGCGGCCACCAGCAGCCGGAACCGGCCGGGGTGGGTGGTCGCGGCGATCCGGGCGAGCTGGTCGGCGTACACCCGGGTCAACGCCGTGATGCCCGGACCGGGCGGGCCCGACGGCGGCTCGAAGAGCGCGGCCTGGGCGTGGCCCGGCGGCTCCGGCGGGCGGGGCGCCGGGTCCGGCGGGACCGGCGCGCCGGTGACCCGGGCCCAGGCGGCCGGCAACGCGCGGGGCTCACCCCAGCGGCCCGCGTGCCCGAGCAGCAGCGCCTCGGTCAGCTCGACGTCATGGCAGCGGTCGAGGCGCACCCCGGCGCGCAGCAGCGCCGGGTAGACGCCCGTCCAGGCGGCCCAGATCCAGCGGGGGTGCCCGGCGGCCTCGCGGACGGCCACGGCGGCGGCCAGGTCGGTGACCTCCTCGGGCGGGCCGGCCGGGGTGCCGTCGGCGTGCAGCGGTTGCAGCACGCCGCCGCCCCGCTCGTCCGCCTCCACCGCCACCAGCACGGACGCATTCTGCCCCCTCCCCCTGACACGCTCCGCGTGTAAGGAAGGGCCCCCTCTTAACGCCTGCGGTAGAGGAAGGGCCCCTTGTTAACGCCGAGCGTTAACAAGGGGCCCTTCCTTGCACCCCGGCGGGTTACTTGCCGACGCCGGCGGTCAGACCGGACTGCACCTGGCGCTGGAAGACGATGTACACGATCAGCACCGGCAGCATCGCCATGGTCACCCCGGCGAAGAGGCCGGACCAGTCGGACTTGTAGCCCTGGTTGACCGACAGCTCGATCAGCCCCTGGGCGATCACCTGGTTCTTCGGCTCGCCGGACACCGACTGCATGAGCAGCGTCGGCAGGTACCACTGGTTCCACTGGCCGAGCACGTTGAAGATGCCGATGCTGATCAGGCCCGGCTTGGCCATCGGCAGCATCACGCTGAAGAACGTGCGGGTGTGCGAGGCCCCGTCGACCTGGGCCGCCTCGGCGATCGAGTCGGGCAGCGTCCGGAAGAACGAGTGCATGAAGAAGATCGTGAACGACAGCGACCAGGCCACGTAGACCAGGATCAGCATGAGGTGCTTGTTCGGGCCGAGCAGCGGGAGGCTCACCCCGGTGTTGTAGACGCCCTTGAACAGCGGCACCGCGGCCAGGTAGATCGGCAGCGTCAGCCCGGACAGGAACATCCAGTAGATCAGCCGGTTGCCGCGGAACTCGTAGCGCGCCAGGGCGTACGCGGCCATCGAGCCCAGCAGCATCGTCAGCGTCACGCTGAACACGAGCACGAGCAGCGTGTTCAGGAAGAAGCTGTCGATCCCGGCGGTCCAGGCGCGGGCGAAGTTGTCCCACTGCAGGGCGTCGGGGATCAGCGACAGCGGCTCGCGGATCACCTCGGAGTCGGTCTTGAGCGCCGACATCACCACCCACAGCAGCGGGTAGACCACCATGATCGCCCAGACCGCGAGGAACAGGTGCGAGAAGCCGTTGAAGATCCGGCCGCCGAAGCCGTTGCCGACGTTCCGCCGGTCCGCGGGCGGCCGGTCCGGCGGTGCCGTGTCGGACCGGGCCGGGCCGGAGGTGTGGGTCACAGTGCTCATCGTCCAGACCTCCTCAGTACTCGATCCGCTCACGGCGGGTGATCCTCAGCTGGAGCGCGGCCAGCAGGATGGTGAAGATGGCCAGCGCGACGGCGATCGCGCAGGCGTAACCGAACTGGCCCTTCTGGAAGGCGTTGAACTGGATCACCGAGGCGAAGATCTCGCTGGCGTGGTTCGGCCCGCCCTGGCTCGGCGTCATGACGAACACCAGCGCGTACATGTCCAGCGCGATGAAGCCCAGATAGACCCAGGCGACCGAGATGCTGTCCCGCAGCAGCGGCAGCGTCACCCGGAAGAACGTGTGGAACCGGCCCGCGCCGTCGAGGATCGCGGCCTCGTAGATGTCCTTCGGGATGGACTGCATCGCGGCGGAGAACAGCACCATGTAGAAGCCGGCGCCGCTCCACACCGCGATGAACAGCAGCCACCAGAGCACCGCCGGCACGCCGAGGAACGGCTCCGGGTCGGCGGTGAAGGCGATCGGGTTGTCCGCGTCGACCAGCCCGATCTTGATGAGCAGGCCGTTGATCAGGCCCTGCCCGTCGGTGCGGTAGATCTGCTGCCACATGACGGCGATGACCACCAGCGACAGCACCTGCGGGAAGAAGAAGATGACCTTGTAGACCCCGGAGCCGAAGACTCCGCGGATGCCGGCCCTGTCCTCGCGTCCGCCCACGTTGAGCAGGAACGCGAGGAACAGGGCCAGCGCGATCGTGAACAGCGGCACGGTGACCAGGAAGAACACGTTGTGCCAGAACGCCTTCCGGATCAGTTCGTCGGAGAACAGCCGGACGTAGTTGTCCAGCCCGACGAAGCGCTGGGAATCGGAGTACCCGCCCCAGTCGGTCAGCGAGTATCCCGCCGCCTGGGCGAACGGCCACACCACGTAGAACAGGTACAGCGCGACGGGCAGGGCCAGGAAGCCCGTGACGAAACGCGCGACTCCGTGCCGCATTGGACTCACTTCCTCGCGGTGATCAGGCGGTGCGGGTCTGCTTCTTGATCGACGAGTCCTTGGCGACCTTGTCGGCGGCCGCCTGCATCTTGTCGACGAACTGCTGCGCGGTCAGGCGGCCGGCCATCAGCTCCTCGGAGAGGTTCTGGCTCTCCTTGTCCAGGTCGGCGTAGAAGTCCGGGAACTTCACCGAGATCAGGTCCGAGCTGCCGTTCTTCATCAGCGAGTTCGCCGAGGCCAGCGCGGTGTCCTGGACGTTGTCGCCGGAGCCCTTGGTGGAGGCCAGCGACTTGGTCAGCTCGGCGAACTTCGCCGAGCCGGCCTTGGAGAGGATGGCCCGCAGGAACTCCTTCGCGGCCTCCTTGTTCGGCGCCTTGCTCGGCACCACGAAGCCCTCGCCGGAGGAGGCGAAGACGTCCTTGGCGGCCTTGTCTCCGCTCTTGCTCCAGTAGTCGGAGATGGTCATCTCGAAGCCCGGCGGGATGGTCGCGGCCATCTCGTTCTTCAGCCAGGTGCCGACCTGGATGAAGGCCGCCTTGCCGTCCAGGAACGCCTGCTGCGACTGGGTGTGGTCGAGCTTGCCCGGCAGCAGCAGCTTGTCCTTGACCAGCTTCTCCCACGGCTCCAGCGCCGCGACGATGCCGTCGGCCTTCCAGGCGCCGTCCTTCAGGTTGTCGATGTCGACGACTGCCTGCTTGCCGACGGCCTTCCAGATGCTGGCGAACAGCGCCCAGCGCGGGTAGTAGCCGTGCACGGCGTCGTGCACGTACGGCGCCATGCCCTTGGCCTTGATCTTCGGCGCGAGCGCGAAGAACTCGTCCCACGTGGTCGGCGCCGTCCAGCCCTCCTTCTTGAACAGGGCGGCGTTGTACCAGTTGCCCCACACCGTGTACGCCACGTTGACGACGTAGAACTTGCCGTTCTGCGTACCGTCGGCGACCGTGCCGGGCAGCAGGCTGTCGGCGACGGTCCCCTCGCTGTCCCAGGCCGGCGCGGTGAGCAGGTCGTCCAGCGGCTCGATCGCGCCTTCGTTGATCAGCGTGCTGCGGTCCATCATGTCGGCGCCCGAGTTCATCACGAGGTCGCTCGGCTGCGTCGCCATCTTGGGCTGCTCTTCGGTCTTGATCTTCTGGGTGGAAGACATGTTGACCGTGATGTTCGGGTGCTTGGCGTTGAAGATGACCTTGTCTTCCTTGGCCCACTGGTCGCCCAGGCCACCGTTGAAGACGACCACCTTGACCGCGCTGCCGTCCTTGACGCCGAACGGGTTGTCCTTGCTCTTGGCCGCGCCGCCGCCGTCGGACTTGCTCGGCTCGCTGCCGGCGCACGCGCTCAGCAGACCCGCCGCCGGTACGGCCAGCAGACCGGCCGCCGCGGCGCGCCGCAGCAGGGTCCGACGGCTGACGTCGCCGAACTTCTCGGGGGAAACCGACATCTTGTCTCTCCTTGTGGGTCGGGTCAGGCGGTCCGCCGGAGGCGCCCGGCGTACCGCGACTCGAGGGCGAGGTTGTGCTCGTCCCCACCGGGGACGTTGGCGGAGAGGTAGACAGGGGGTACCTCTCCGGCCTGGTGGAACCGTCGTACGACCTCCGCGGTCAGCAGCTGCGCCAGCAGCGCCGCGGTGACCGAGGAGACCGCACAGACCGCGCCGCCGCCCTCGAGCGGCAGCAGTGCGTCGCCGTACGGCGCGCCGTTGTCCAGCACGACGTCGGCGAGGTCGGCGAGCCGGTGCCCGGAGGGGTGCCGAGGAGCTACCCGGGCGGTGTGCTCGACCGAGGTGACAGCGATCAACGGGTGGCCGCCGCGCTTGACGAGCGTCGCCAGCTCGACCACCGAGCCGTTGATGCCGGACTGCGAGGCGACCACGAACACGTCCCCCGGCTGCGGCGCCGCCAGGGCGTAGAGCTGGTGCGCCACGGCCGGGTCGCGTTCCAGCTTCGGGTCGGCGAGCACGTCTCGGTGCGCGTCGCCGTGCAGCACGAGGTCGTGCAGGGAGAGCCGGTTGGCGGGGACCAGGCCGCCGGCCCGGGCGACCAGCTCGGCGGCGAACGCCTCCGAGTGGCCGGCGCCGAACGCCTGGAGGACGCCGCCGGCGCGCAGCCCGGAGGCGATCAGGTCGGCTGCCCGGTCCACCGCCACGGCCTGGCTGTCCACCAGCCGGTCGAGCACCGGGCGGACCGCGTCGGCGTACCTCTGGGCACTGATCATGAGAGGGCCCCCTTCGCGGCCTTGTGCCCGTCGACGGCCTGGGCGGTACGCCGGAAGGCCGCGTGGGCGCGGTCGTGGGTGCGCTGCGCCACCGCGATGTAGAGCAGGTCGAGCACGACGAGCTGCGGGTGCCGGGCGGAGAGCGCGTCCGGCCGGAACGTGGTGGCCTGGCTGGCGGTGACCAGCACGATGTCGGCCAGCTCGGCCAGCGGCGAGCGGGGGAAGCCGGTGAGCGCGACGGTGGTGGCGCCGCGGCTGCCGGCCTCGGCGAGCAGCTCGATCGTCTCGCGGGTCTGCCCCGTGTGCGAGATGCCGAGTGCGACGTCCCCGGCGCCGAGCAGCGCGGCGCTGGCGAGCCCCTCGTGCACGTCGCTCCAGGCCCACGCGGCGACGCCGATGCGGTGCAGGCTGAACTGCATCTCCTCGCCGACGAGCGCGCTGCCGCTGGCCCCGAAGATGTTCACCCGGCTGGCCCCGGCGATGGCGACCGCCGCGCGTTCCACCTCGGCCAGGTCGAGCAGCGCGGCGGTGTCGTGCATGGCCCGCGTGTCGGCGGCCATGATCTGGTCGAGCACCCGGGACAGCGGGTCGCCGGGCTGGATCTCCCGTCCGATGTCGACGGTCCAGCCGGCCGAGCGGGCGCGGCCGGTCTCGGCGGCGATGCCGAGCCGCAGGTCCGCGTAGCCCTCGAAGCCCATGGCCCGGCAGAACCGGGTGATGGTCGCCGGGGACGTGCCGCTGCGCTCGGCCAGTTCGACGATGGTGGCGCGGGCGGCCGCCTCCGGGTCGCTGAGCACGTGCTCGGCGACCCGGCGCAGCGCCCCGGTCAGCTCCCCCGTGCCGGCCCGGACCCGGGCCAGCACCCCGTCGGTGCCCAGCCGGTCGGCCGGACCGGCGTCGACCACCGCGGTCGCCGCGGAAGTCTCCACCTCGTGCTCGGCCATCGGCGGGCGCCTTTCGGAAAAGAGTGTTAACTGTTAGTGGTAAAAGTTCTTACTGAAGGGCCCTCCGTGTCAAGGGCGTGGGTGAAGTTTTCAAACTGTTACCTGCCGCACCGGCGTGATCTTGCGCCCGGAGACGCGGCCGACCAGCATGGGAGCCATGTCGGACACCGTCGTGGTCGGCCTCGACGTCGGGGGCACCTCCACCCGCGCCACAGCGCTGAGCCTCGACGGCACGCGCCTGGGCGCCGGCCGCGCCGGCGGTGGCAACCCCACCAGCCACGGCGCCGACCGGGCCGCCGCCGAGCTGCTCGCCGCCCTGCGCGCGGCGCTCGCCGGCATCGACCCCCATCGGGTACGCGCCGGCGTCATCGGTCTCGCGGGGGCCGGCCGCCTCCTGGCCGACCCGCACGGCCGGAACGCGTTCGACCGGGCCTGGGCCGAGGCGGGGCTACGGTGCCCGTACGCCGTGCACGGCGACGCGCTGGTCGCCTACGCCTCCGGCACCGCCACCCCGGACGGCACCGTGCTCGTCGCCGGCACCGGCGCCATCGCCGCCCAGGTACGCGACCTGCGGCTGGACCGCACCGCCGACGGCCACGGCTGGCTGCTCGGCGACGCGGGCTCCGGATTCTGGCTCGGCCGCGAGGCGGTCCGCCGGCTACTGACCGACCTGGACCGCGCGGAGACCCCCGGTGAGCTGGGACGCCGGGTGCTGACGGAGCTGACCGGCACGCCCGCCGTGGACGCTCAGCCGCGCGTGACGGCCGGCGCCGTGGTGCAGGCCGTGACCCGGCGGCCGCCTGTGGAACTGGCCCGGCTCGCGCCGCTCGTGGTGTCGTCGGCACGGGACGGGGAGCCGGCAGCGGTCGCGCTGATCGCCGAGGCCGCGGCGCTGCTGGCGGAGAGCGTCTCCCGCATCCGCCCGCTGGGCGCGACCGATCCGGTGGTGCTCGGCGGCGGGCTGCTCACCGGCGACACCCCGCTGGCCGGCGCGGTACGCGCGGAACTGGCCGACCGGTGGCCGGACGCGCCGCTGCACAGCGCCGGGGACGGTGCGGCCGCCGCGGCCTGGCTCGCCGCCCGCGACCTGCCCGAGGTGACCGACCCGGCGGCACTGCACACCCGCCTGGTGCCCCCACCCGCCTGACCCGCGCCGCCCGCCGGTGACACTCCTCCGCTGGGTGGAACGTCATGGGTGTCATGACGCCCGTTTGACACCCATGACGTTCCACTCGCCGCGTGGCGCCGGCGGACGCGCCGGCGCGAGGCCGATCAGTATCGGTCTGGGGAGTTCGGCTGACCCGGGTACTGCGGCGCGGCGCCGTACGGGCCCGGCTGGCCCGGGTGGGCCTGGGGCGCGGCGCCGTAGGGGGCGGGCTGACCGTGCCCCGCCGCCGGGTACGCGCCCGGCTGCTGCGCGCCCGCGAACTGCTGCCCGCCCGCGTACTGCTGCGCCGCGGCCTGCTCGCGGGCCTCCTTGCGCGCCTTGACCGCGCGCACGATCAGCAGGATCGGCAGCACGAAGACGTAGAAGAAGATCCGGTAGCTGTCGCCGTCGAAGAGGAACAGCAGGTAGAAGCCGTACCCGAAGAAGGCCAGGCCGATCACCACGTTGAGGATCCGGGAGCCGGTCCCCTGTTCCTTGACGACCGCGCCGACGACGACCATCGCGATGCCACCGAGCATCAGCAACAGTGTATAGAGGAGGAAGAACATGAGATTCCTGTCGATAGATGAGCGTGCCGGCTCACCCTAGGTCAGCTCGATCGTCTCCACTGCCCCGTTGCCTGTGGCAACCACCTCACTTGAGCTGCCCGGCGGTCAGTCCGGACTGGACCTGGCGCTGGAACGCCACGTACACCACGAGCACCGGCAGCACCGCGATGGTCAGGCCGGCGAACAACTGGGCGTAGTCACCGGCGTAGCCCTGGCTCACCGCGAGTGAACTCAGCCCCTGGGCGAGCATCCGGTCCTGCCCGTCGCCGGGCAGGAGCACCTGCGGCAGCAGGAACTGGTTCCAGTGGCTGAGGAAGTTGAAGATCCCGACACTGATCAGTCCCGGTCGCGCCATCGGCAGCATCACCCGGAAGAACAGCCGGAAGTGCCCACATCCGTCGATCAGCGCGGCCTCCGCCACCGAGGTCGGCAGCGTCCGGAAGAACGCGGTCAGGAAGAACACGGTGAACGGCAGCGAGTACGCGGTGTAGACCAGGATCAGGCCGGGCCAGGTGCCGAGCATGCCGACGCTGCGGACCACGAAGAACAGCGGCACCAGCGCCAGGAAGACCGGGAACATCATGCCGCCGACGAACAGGTAGTAGACGACCTGCCGGCCGCGGAACTCGTAGCGCGCGAAGACGTACGCGGCGGTGGCGCCGAGCAGCATGGTCAGGCTCAGCGAGCCGGCCACCACGACCAGGCTGTTGAAGAAGAAGCGGCCGATGTGGGCGGTGGTCCAGGCGCGCGTCCAGTTGTCGAAGCGCAGCGCCTCGGGCAGCCCCCACGGCTCGGCGATGATCTCGCCGTTGGTCTTGAGCGAGCTGAGCACCATCCAAGCCAGCGGCAGCACGGTCATGGCACCCCAGAGCAGCAGGAAGCCGTGCGAGAAGACGTTCGCGACGCCCAGCTCGCGGCGCGGCGGCCGGTCGGCCGGGGTGGCCGCACGGGTCGCGTCGGCGGCCGGGGCGCCGGTGTCCACGGTGGTCACGAGTACTCGATCCGATCACGCCGGGCGGTGCGCAGCGCCAGCACCGCCACCGAGAGGGTCAGGAAGAACATCGCCACGCCGATCGCCGAGGCGTACCCGAACTTGTTCTCGCTGCCGAACGACGTGTCGTACATCCGCAGCCCGATCACGTCGGAGGAGAAGTTCGGCCCGCCGTTCGTCATGAGCTGGACCAGGATGAAGCCGTCCAGCGCGGCGATGGCGAGGTAGATCCAGGCCACCTGGATGGTGTCCCAGAGCAGCGGAATGGTGATCTTCCGCAGCATCGTGGTGCGGGACGCGCCGTCGAGCAGCACCGCCTCGTAGATGTCACGCGGGATGGCCTGCATGGCGGCGCCGAAGAGCACCACGTAGAAGCCGACGTTGCTCCACACCATCACCGCCAGCACGCACCAGAACGCGAAGCGGGGGTCGCCGAGCCAGGCCGGGGTGGCCAGCCCGACGGCGCGCAGGGCGCCGTTGAGCAGGCCACTCGTCGGACTGTAGATCTCCTTCCAGAGCAGCGCGATGATCACCACCGAGAGCACCTGGGGGAAGAAGTAGACGAGCCGGTAGACCGAGGTGCCGCGCACCCCGGTCACACCGGCCCGGCCCTTGCGGCCGCCCATGGTGAGCATGCTGGCGAAGAACAGGCCCAGCCCGATCGTCACCACCGGCACCACGGCGAGCAGGATCGCGTTGTTCTTCAACGCGTTCCACACGTACCCGTCGTGCAGCAGCGTGCGGAAGTTCGCCATGCCGACCGGGTCGGCCTGCGCGGAGTAGCCCATCCAGTCGGTGGTGGAGATCTGAAAGGCCTGGAGGTACGGCGACAGCACGAAGATGCCGTACAACGCCAGTGGTGGCAGGAGGAACGTGAGGATCAGGGGGAGGCGGCCCTGTCGCATCACGCGGACCGCTTGTACTTCTTGACCGAGCTGTCTCCGGCGATCGAGTCGGCGCCCTTCTGGCACTGGTCGAGAAACTCGGCCGGGGAGATCCGGCCGCTGAAGAACTCGCCGCAGGCCGCGTCGACCAGGTTGCGCTCCAGCTTGCGGTAGTAGTTGTTGTAGACCCAGTTGAAGCCGTTGGACCCGGACGCGTCGAGCGCCTTGACCACGGTGCTGAGCCCGTACGGCAGCTCGATGCCCTCGGTGGCGCCGGCGACGACGGGCAGGCTGGCGACCTTCTTGGTGAAGTCCTGCGCGCCCTTGCGGGACAGCATGGTGCGGAAGTACTCCAGGCCGCCGACGACGTTGCGCGCCTTGGCCGGCACCATGAACGGCTCGCCGGCGGTGCCGCGGATCGCCTCGTACGGCAGCTTGTCGCCGCTGCCCAGGCTCGGCGTCGGCGCGACCGTCATGTTGAAGCCGGCCGGCGTGACGTCCTTCTGCTCGCTCTCCAGCCAGGAGCCGCAGGAGATGAACGCGGCCTTGCCCTGGCACCACGCGGTCTGCGACTGCTTGTGGTCCAGGCCCGGGGAGCCGTCGAGGATGAACTTGTCCTTGACGATCTGGTGCCAGGCGTCGGCGGCGGTCTTCATGGCGTCCGACTTCCAGGCGTTGGGCTCCAGGTTGTCGATCGCCAGCGCCACGGACGGGCCGCCGAGCTTGATCGCGGTGGAGATCAGCGGCCAGCTCATGTAGCGGGGGTGCACACCGGCGTACGTCCAGGGGGCGATGCCCGCGGCCTTGATCCGGCGGCAGAGCGCGATGTGGTCGTCCCAGGTCTTGGCGTCCTCCCAGCCGCGGTCGGCGAACAGCTTGGTGGAGTGCCAGATGCCGTACACCGTGTAGGTGTAGTTGAGCACCAGGAACCGGCCGTCGTAGGAGCCGACCTCGACGGTGCCGGGCAGCAGCGTCTCCTTGACCGTCTTGCCGGGCGTGTCGAGGCTCGGCGCGGCGAGCAGCTCGCCCAGGTCGGCGAGCGCGTTCTGGGAGACCAGGCCGTTGAAGTCGATCTGGCCGGCGCCGGAGTTGTTCACCACGTCGGGCGGGCTGCCGTCGACGAAGCGGGGCTGGAGCGTCTTGCTGATCTCCGCGGTGGCCGAGTGCTTGATCTCCGCCTTGGGGTAGCGCTCCTTGTACATGGCCTCGTGGGCCTTGGCGTAGTCCTCCCCGAAGCCGCCGTTGAAGATCACCACCTCCAGCGGGGCGTCCTCGGCCACGCCGAGCGGGTTCTGCTCGCTCTTGGTGCCCTTGTACGCGCCCTTGTCGTCCTCGTCGCCCCCACCCGACGTGGCGCAGCCGGCGAGCAGCCCGGCGGCGGGGGTGGCCAGCAGACCGGCGGCGGCGCTGCGCCGTAGGATCTCACGCCTGTTCATCGCATCTCCTCGGTCCGGGTACGCGCGGTGAGCACCCTGTCGCTTGTCTTCACAAGACGCATTTCCAATGAAGAATTTCTACGACAGTGCGACGGGGACCACAAGACCTCTCGACCGATCCGTTATCCGTACCGGTCGGGCCCGGCTGGCCTAGCCTGAGCCCATGCGCCGCCTGCGGCAGCTCGCGCAACGCACGCCGCCGGGGCGGGAGCGCTACATCGACCTGCTCCGGGCGCTGGCCATCACCATGGTCGTGCTCGGCCACTGGGGCGTCACGGTCATCGGGTACGACCACGGCCGCCCCGCCGGCCACTCCGCGCTGGGGGATCTGCGCTGGGCCTGGCCGCTGACCTGGGTGGCCCAGGTCATGCCGGTGTTCTTCCTGGTCGGCGGCTACGCCAACGCCGCCTCGCTGACCGCCCGCCGGCGCCGGGGCGGGTCCGCGGCCGGGTGGCTGGTCGACCGCAGCGCCCGGCTGATCCGCCCCACCACCGTGTTGCTGCTGGTCCTGGCCGTCGGCGCGGGTATCGCCACGCTGCGCGGCGCCGACCCGGCGCAGGTGCGCACAGTGGTCTGGTTCGCCACCATCCCGCTGTGGTTCCTGGTCGCCTACGTCGCGGTGGTGGCGCTGACCCCGCCGATGTACGCGCTGCACCGCCGGTTCGGGCTCGCCGTGCCGACGGCGCTCGTGGTGCTCGTCGCGCTCGGCGACCTCGGCCGGCTCCTCGGCCCGGCCGCGCTCGCCGACGGCAACTACCTGTTCGGCTGGCTGGCCGTCCATCAGGTCGGGTTCGCCTGGTACGACGCCGCCCGGGCGGACCCCCGCCGGCCCGCCGACGCGACCGGCGCCGGGGGGAGAGCCGGCCCGGCGGCCGATGCCGACGCGACCCGCGCCCGGAGCCGGGGCCTGCTCCGCCGTCGGCTGCCGCTGTCCCGCCGGGCGGGCGTGCTCCTGCTCGGCGGCGGCCTGGCCGCGCTGGTGCTGCTCACGGTCGCCGGGCCGTACCCGGTGGCGATGCTCCACGTACCGGGCGAGCGGCTGGACAACGCGGCGCCGCCGAGCCTGGCGCTGATGGCCGCGGCCGTCGCCCAGCTCGGCCTGATCCTGCTGCTGCGGCGCCCGGCCGGGCGTCGGCTGCGCCGGTCCGGCCCCTGGCAGGCGGTGCTCGCGGTGAACGCGGTGGTGCTCACGCTGTTCCTCTGGCACCTGACCGCCGCGGTGCTGCTCGTCGGCCTGCTGGACGCGCTCGGCCTGCTGCCCACTCCCCCGGTCGGCTCGGCGGCCTGGTGGGCGTGGCGCGTACCGTGGCTGCTCGCGCTGGCCGCGGTGCTGGCCGTGCTGGTCGCCGTCTTCGGCCCGGTCGAGGCCCGCACCCGCCGCCCGGCCGCGACCGGGCCGGCCGCGGCAGGTGGCCGGCGGCTGCGCGCCGGTCTGGCCGTCGCCGGGTACGCGGGCGTGCTGGTCGGCCTGCTGCTGAACAGCCTCGCGCCGAAGGCGGCGCCGGAGCCGCTGGGCCTGCCCGCCCCGGCGCTGGTGGCGTACCTGGCCGGGGCGGGTCTGCTGCGGCTGCTCAGGTCCGGCCGGGCGGGACCACGCCGGCCGGGGTGACGGTCACGCCTCGATCGAGGCGCGGATCGCGTCGACCATGATCGCCAGGCCCTCGCGGGCCTCGTCCTCGGTGAGCGTCAGCGGCGGGCCCATCCGGATCACGTTGCCGTAGAGGCCGCCCTTGCCCACGAGCAGGCCACCGGCCCGGCACGCCTCGAAGACGCGGGTGGTCAGCGCCGCGTCCGGCTCGACGGTGCCCGGGTGGACGAACTCGACGGCGAGCATCAGGCCCTTGCCGCGCACCTCGGCGACCTGGTCCAGCCCGGCGACGGCCGCCCGCAGGCCGTCGCCCAGGATCGCGCCGACCCGGGCGGCGTTGCCCTGGAGGTCGTGGTCGAGCACGTAGTCGAGCACCGCGTTGCCGGCGGCGGTGGAGACCGGGTTCCCGCCGAACGTGGAGAAGCTGATCGCCGGCACCGACTCCAGCACCTCGGCCCGGCCGACCACCCCGGCGAGCGCGAACCCGTTGCCGATGCCCTTGGCGAAGGTGAGCAGGTCCGGCGTCACGCCGTGCGCCTGGTAGCCCCAGAAGTGCTCGCCGGTACGGCCCCACCCGGTCTGCACCTCGTCGCTGATCAGCAGGATGCCGTGCTCGTCGAGCACCTTCTTCCAGGCGGCGAAGAGCCCGTCCGGACCGTGCACGAAGCCGCCGACACCCTGGACCGGTTCGGCGATCAGGCAGGCCACGTCGCCGGCGGTCTGGGTGGCGAGCACCTCGCGCAGGTCCTCCACCGCCGCGTCGACCCGGTCGGCGGCGTCGAGCCGGGCCAGCAGCCCGCGCAGCCGTTCCCCGGAGTGCAGCCAGGCCACCTGCAACGGGTTGAGCGCGCTGGCCGACCAGCCGCGGTTGCCGGTGACGCCCATCGTCGCGTACGACCGGCCGTGGTAGCTGTTGCGCACCGCGAGGATCTGGTGCGAGCGCCGGTGGTTGGTGGCGACGAGCAGCGCTGCCTCGTTCGCCTCGGTGCCGGAGTTGGTGAAGAAGACGCGGGCGTCCGGGATGCCGGCGAGCCGGGCGATCTTCTCGGCCAGTTCGACCTGCTGGCGGATCAGGTAGAGCGTCGAGGTGTGCACGAGCCCGGTCCGCAGCTGCCGTTCGACCGCCTCCCGGATCTCCGGGATGTCGTGGCCGACCATCGTGGTCAGCACCCCGCCGAAGAAGTCCAGATAGGTCCGGCCGGCCGCGTCGGTGACCCGGCGCCCGGAGCCGGCGACGAGTTCGAGCGGTTCGGCGTAGTAGAGCGGCATCCAGGACGGGAGCACGGCCCGGTGCCGGGCCAGCAGGTCGTCGGAGGTCATCGGCGCACCCTTCAGCGGAGGTGGATCCCCGCACGTTCCCACCACGACCGGGGCCGGGACAACCGGCACTGTGCGAGTCGGTCCGGCGGTAGCATCCGCCGGGTGCGGACGGATCAGGTGACGTTGCCGGGCGGCGCGGCGGGGACGACGCCGGCCCGACTCCTCGCCGGGGTCCGGTCCTGGGTGGAGTCGGCGCCGGTGCGGCAGCTCGTGGCGCATTTCGGCGGCGACTGGCCCGACGGCGACCTGGCGGCCGTGCTGGCCGGGCTGGACGCGTTCTCCGCCCGCCGCTGGGACTTCCGGCAGGGACGGGAACGCCCGGACGCCCGCGAACCGGCGTTCGACCCGGCCACCGCCGGGCTGGTGCTGAGCGCCGCCGCCACGCTGGGCCTGGTCCGCGCGGTCGCACCGGCCCGATCCGGGTACGCGCACCTGCTGGTGCTCGGCGGGCTGGCGCACGCCTGCCTGCGGCGCACCGCGTACGCGGCGACGCTGGCCCGGACGGCGGCCGAGGTGACCGGCGAGGTGGCGGTGCTCGGCAGCTTCCGGCCGCTGTCGGCTGCCGAGTCCCGCACGCTCGACGCCGCCGGCCTGTCCGGCTGCGCCACCGAGGTGGACGTCCTCGACGCCGGGGTACGGCTGGCCTTCGGGGTGGACGCGCCGGACGACGAGCACGGCGAGCCGGCCGGTCATCCGCACCGGGCCTGGTCCTCGCGCACCTACCGGCCGGCCGGGCTGCCCCCGGTACGGGTGCTCGCCGCGCCGTCCAGCGAACCGGACCGCCGTCGCGCGCACACCGCCGACACGCAGCGGTTCTGGGCCGAGCACGTGCGGCTGCGCGCGGGCGACCCGGTGCTGATGGTGACCGCCCCGATCTACGTACCGTTCCAGCACTGCGACGCGCTGCGGACGCTCGCCGTGCCGTACCGGTGCGGCATCGAGACGGTCGGTGTGGACCCGGCCGCGCGCGCCGCGGTCGCCGTACCGGAGCCGACCCTGACGCCGGGCCGCTACCTCCAGGAGATCCGGTCGGCGCTGCGGTCGATGCGCGCGCTGCACGCGACGCTGACGGCGGGCTGAACCGGCGTCCGGGCCGGTGCCCGGCGAACCGCCGCGCACCGGCCCGAGAGCCGGGTGTCAGTTGACGTAGACCGCCGGGCTGCCGGTCTTGCTGGTGTCCTTCACCGGCGAGTACGAGGCGGTGAAGTACGCGGTGCCGAAGCACAGCGACGGGCCGGAGAACTTGGTCAGGACCTGGTTGGTGAAGCTGATCGAGTTGGTGCCGTTGGACGCCGTACCGGTCAGCGTGTTCGTGCTGGTGCGGTAGACGCAGGTGATCGCGCCGAGCAGCGAGTTGAGCACGACGGTGCTCTGGATCGGCGCCGCGGCCGTGCCGGAGATGGTGACCACGCCCGCGCTGGTCACCGACGTGGTGTAGGGCAGGTTGTTGACGGTGACGCTCTGCACGCCGGTGGTGCCGAAGACGTTCGTCGTGCAGCTGGAGAACGACTGCGCGGTGAGGCTCTCGGTCGCGGTGCCGGGAGCGGTCGGGTTGGTCAGCACCTTTGCGCTGAAGCTGGACGCGGCGCACTTGATGCCGGTGCTGCCGCTGGTCGAGGAGTAGAACGTGGCGTTGGTGCCGCTGCGCAGGCTGGCCTGGATGACGTCGCCCACCGACACGGCGGTGCCGGCGACGGTCGGGTAGGTCAGCACGGCGCTGGCGAGCGAGGTGGTGGGTGCGGCGGTGGCGGGGGCGGCGCCGACCAGACCGGTCAGCAGCGCCAGGGCGGCGAGGCCCGCGCCGATGCGTCCGTACCTGGGCATGGTTGTTCCTTCCGGCGGTGGGACGGGAAACGGTGCCGGCGGCGTCCGGGGCGGACGGAGCCGGTGGGCGCGACGGCAGGGACCGGGCCGTCGCGGGTGGTGGTGCGCCGTTGCGGCCTCAGCGGGCCGGGCGGCGTGGCGCAGTGCGGCGTCGCCGCGTCACCTGGGTCTCTCCGGCCTTGGGGGGACGGGTCCGCGCGGCGATAATGGCAGCCATCCGACCCTCCTTCGACGCGTTCGGGTGACCGATCGGGAGAGATCACCAGCGGTGACGAGGCGTGAACTGAGCGTGTCGAAAGTTATAAACCCCGGAGGGTCGTAAAGTCAACGCATCAAGAAAGGTCGATGAGTGACAGTCCCGAGCCCGCCGTCGCCGGCGCCCGTGCCCCTGCCGGGCGCCCGCCACGGCCGCGACCCGGACCGCGCCATCAAGCGCGGCCCGCGCCGCGTGCCGGCCGAGGAGGTCGCGGCGACCCAGCGCGACCGCCTCTTCGACGGGCTGGTCCGGGAGGTCGCCAGCCGGGGGTACGACAACGCCCGGGTCAGCGACATCTGCCACGCCGCCGGGGTCACCCGGCCCGCGTTCTACGCGCTGTTCAGCGGCAAGCAGGACGCATTCCTGGCCGCGTACCGGCACGGTATCGCGGTGGTGTCGCACCTGATGGAGGACGCCTACCGCGACGCCGGCCCGGACTGGCCCCAGGCCGCCCGGGCGGCGCTGCGCACCCTGCTCGACGTGCTCGCGAGCGTGCCCGCCTTCGCCCGGATGGCGCTGGTCGAGGTGGACGCCGCAGGCCCGGACGCCCGCCGGGAGCGCGACGCGCTGCTGAATAGCTTCCGCCGGTTCTTCGCCGGCGCCGGGCCGGATCCGGCCGGCGTGGACCGGGACGCGCTGCTGTCCATAGTGGTCGGCGGCATCCACGCCACCATCCGTGAGCGGGTGGCGCAGGGGCGGGCCGAGGAGCTGCCGCTGCTGCTGCCGGCCCTCACGTACGCGGCGACCGCGCCGTTCCTCGGCCCACGCGAGGCGGGCCGCGTGGCGCGGGCGGCGGGGACGGACGACGGCCCGGCCACCACCGCGCCCTGCGCACCCGGCCAGCCCTGACCGGTCGGAAACCGCAGCGGTTTTTCACTTTGGCCGCTTTTGGCAAATGCCGCCCAACGATCTGCTACAGGCAGTTGACCGCCCCTTTACTCAGCGGTAACTTCGGCCTGCGCCCCTCGGCGCGCACATCCTGCGAAGCCAATTCACATCGTCGCAGATGAATTGATCTCGAAAGGGGCCGGCATGTCGGAGCAGATCGATCAGGTCGAGACCGATCAACCGCGGAGCGGCGTACGCTGGCGCCGGTTCGCCGTCACGTTCGGCGCCGTGGCGGCCGGCGCGGCCGGCATGGTGGTGCTGACCGCACAGGGTGTGCTCGGCGCGCAGTTCGCCATCTCGGGCATGCCGTTCACGGTCACCGCCGACAAACTGGAGGGCACCGGGTTCGAGCAGTTCGCCACGCTCGACCAGATGATCCCGGACAGCCCCAACCAGGGCGACACCGGCGGCCAGGTGCTCGTGATCGTCTCGGCGATCGACAAGGCCGAGCTGACCAATCTCTGCCAGAGCATCAATCTGGGCGGGACCAACCTGCGGATCACCGCCGGCAATTCCGGCAAGCCCGTCTCCGCCCGCACGCTCGTGGTCGACGGCGACGAGATCGCCGGTAACGCCTCCTTCAAGAACATCGACGTCGGGCAGGACGCCAGCACCGTCGACAAGGTCCCCGGGGTCAAGGGCAACCCGGGCGTGTTCGCCCAGCAGGCCGACACCGTGACCATCACCAACCTGCGGCAGAACAACTACGCCACCACCGCCGCCGTCTTCACGCTGCCCAACCTGCGCATGGGCTTCAGCTCCGAAGGGTGCTGAGGTGAGCGCGGGACAGCACTCGGCGCCCGCCGCCGGCGTCCGGACACGCTGGCGGCGCTGGCGCCGGGCGCGGCCGTTCACCGCCGGGCTGCTCATCGCGCTCGGCGGCGCGGAGATGCTCGTGACGCTGCGCGCGCCGCTCGGGGTGCTGCTGCACGTCGGGCCGCAGGGGCTGGCCGCGTACCTGGTCCCCCTGGTCCTGGTGATCTGCGGCGTACTGCTGATCACCACGCCGCAGCAACGCGTCTTCTACGCGGTGCTCTCCCTCGTGCTCGGGCTGGTCTCCTGGCTCACCTCGAACCTGGGCGGGTTCCTGATCGGCATGCTGCTGGCGCTCGTCGGCGGGGCGCTCGCGTTCGCCTGGACACCGGTCAAGCGGCGGGCTCCCCGCGCCGGCCCGGCCGCGACGCCCGCCGACACGACGCCCGCCGACACGTCACCCGCTGGTGCGGCGCCCGCCGGTACGACGCCCGGGCCGCGCGAGCCGGTGGACGGCTCGGCGCCCACCGAGTCGCTCGACGCGCTCCTGTCGGCCGAGCCGGGGCCGGCCCGGCACACGCGGGCGGAGCGCGGCTGACTCAGCGGGCGGTGTCCGCCACCGCCTGCGCGAACACCTCGGAGCGGTGCTCGAAGTTGCGGAACCGGCCGTAGCTCGGCGCCGCCGGGGACAGCAGCACCACCCCGCCGGCCGGGGTCAGCTTGCGGGACAGCCCGACGGCGGCGACCAGGTCGTCGGCCAGTTCGGTACGCACCGACGGCAGTCCGGACAGCGCCTCCACGATGCGGGGGCCGCTGTCCGGCACGCCGATCACGGTGATCTCCCGGCCGGCCAGGTGCGCGCGCAGCGGGCTGTAGTCCAGCCCCCGGTCGGCGCCGCCGACGATCACCGTCAACGGCCGTCCCTCGTACGCGTCGATCGCGTGCATGGCCGCGTACGGGCTGGTGGCGAGCGTGTCGTCGACGAACGTGAGCCCGGACGGGTCGGCGATCTCGGTGAGCCGGTGCGCCAGGCCCTGGAACTCGGCGACCGCCACGGCGAGGCTGTCCTTGCGCGCCACCACGTCGACGCCGAGCGCGTCCAGCACGGCGAGCGCGACGCAGAGGTTGCCCTCGTTGTGCCGCCCGACCAGCGGCAGCACCGCGCGCGGGAACAGCGGCGTATCCCGCAGGTGGAACCACTGCGTACCGTCCGGCCCGGTGGCGACGTGCGTGGTGTCCGGCGAGCCGGCCCGGATCGCGGCCCGGTCGCCCAGCTCCGCCGCCAGCCGCGGGTCGGCGCCGTTCACCACGACAGCGTGCGGGCCGTGCGCGATCAGGTTCAGCTTGTCCCGGTAGTACTCCCGCTCACCGCCGTGCGCGTCCAGGTGCTCCGGGAACAGCGCGGTCACCACCGCCACGCGCGGCGAGTCGGTCAGGTCGGAGCACTGGTAGCTGGACAGCTCCAGCACGTACAGCCCCGCCTCGGGCAGGTCCAGCAGCGGCACCCCGATGTTGCCGCCGAACACGTTCGGCCGGTCCATCGCGGTGAGCAGGTGACTGATCAGGCTGGACGTGGTGCTCTTGCCCTTGCTGCCGGTCACCCCGACGGTCCGGTCCGCGTGGTCGGCCATCCACAGCGCGCTGCCCTGCGTGACGGGCACGGACCGGCGGCGCAGCTCCACCATCCACGGGTGGGTGTTCGGCACACCCGGCGAGCGGACCACCACGTTGGCGGCTGCGAGGCGCTCGAAGCCCTCCTCGCCGGTGACGAGCGGCGCGGCGGCGGCCAGCGGACCGTCCCAGGGCAGGGTGAGGAAGTTGGCGCTGTCGTCGACGACGACCAGGCCGGCCGGCCCGTGCGCGGCGATCGCGGTCACTGCGGCCCGGCCCTCGCGGCCGGCGCCCCAGACGGCGACATGACGTCCGCGCAGATCAGACAGGCGCACGGGCTCTCCTCGGACTCGGTCGACGGCGGACAGGGTCCGGCCCAGCCGGACACGGACGGACGAACCAGGGCCTAGTATGGCGTGTGCCCAACGAGCAGCTGCGGCGGATGGACGCCTTCACCTTCCCGTCCTACTCGATCGACTTCGCCACCGGCGAGGTCCTGTTCGACTACGCCCTGACCGGTCCCGACGGCGACCAGCGGTTCACCGAGGTGATCACGCTTCCGCTGCCGGCCGAGCCGGTCTCCGACGCCACGGCTGCCACCCTGTCCCGGGTGCTGGAGTTGCTGCACGTGGTCGCCGGCGTCAGCTACTACAAGGCCGCCGCGCCGCCCCGGCTGGTGCTGCCCGCGCCGCTGGGCGCCGCCGCCGTCGAGCTGGTCACCGCCGTCTACACCAAGGGCCTCGCCGAGTACGCGTACCGCAACGAGCTGCCGCACGTGCTGGAACTGCGTCCCGAGGTGCCGTCCGGCACGGTGGACCCGGCGGTGCCGGTGGACAATTCCGACCGTCGTCCGCTGTCGGCTGTCGGCGGAGGCAAGGACTCGATCGTCACGCTGGAGGCGCTGCGCCGCGCCGGCCTCGACCCGGTGCCGTTCTCGGTCAACCCGAACCACGTGATCGTGTCGGTGAACGAGGCGTCGGACCTGGTGCCGCTGGCCGCCCGGCGGCGACTGGACCCGGTGCTGTTCGAGCTGAACGCCGCAGGCGCGCGCAACGGGCACATCCCCGTCACCGCGATCAACTCGCTGATCGCCGTGGCCACCGCCGTCCTGCACGGGCTCGGCCCGGTGGTGATGTCGAACGAGCGCTCCGCGTCCGACCCGAACCTGATCTGGAACGGCCACGAGATCAACCACCAGTGGTCGAAGGGCGTCGAGGCGGAAGGGCTGCTGCGCGCGGCGCTGGCCGAGCACGCCGGGCTCACCGAGCCGTACTTCTCGCTGCTGCGCTCCCTGTCCGAGCTGCACATCGCCCGGCTGTTCGCCGAGATCGACCGGTACGACGCGGTGGTGACCAGCTGCAACGCCGCGTTCAAGCTGCGCGACGCGAGCGAGCGCTGGTGCCGCGACTGCCCGAAGTGCCGGTTCGTGTTCCTGGCCATGGCGCCGTTCATGCCGCGCGAGCGGCTGACCGGCATCTTCGGCGGCGACCTGCTGGCCGACGAGTCCCAGATCCCCGGCTACCGGGAGCTGCTCGGCATCGACGGGCACAAGCCGTTCGAGTGCGTGGGCGAGGTGGAGGAGTCGGTGGTCGCGCTGAGCCTGCTCGCCCAGCAGGACCAGTGGCGCGACGCCCCTGTGGTGCGCGCCCTGGTCGCGGCGCTGCCCGACACCGCCTGGCAGGCGGCGGCCACCTCCGACGTGTTCACCCCCGGCGGCGACAACTTCGTCCCCGCCCCCTACGCCAAGACCCTGACGGCCCTGACCTGACCCACCCCCCCCTTGCCCTCCCGCCCCGCCCGCCGCCCCGCCCGCCACGACGATCATGACGTTGGGCCGGCGAAATGTCCGGATCGGTGCCGCCAACCTCATGATCACCGCCTCGGGCGAGAGGGTGGGTGAGGGCGGGCGGGGTGTGGGCCGGGTCGCCGTCAGGGGGTACGGATGGCGTCCAGGGCCAGCAGGGCCACGTGCAGGGACAGGCACCTGTCGACCGAGTCGAGGTCGGCGTCGAGGATGCGGCCGATACGGGCCAGCCGCTCGTAGAACGCCGGCCGGGACAGGTGCGCCGCGGCGGCGCCGGCCGACTTGTTCCGCCCCTGCTCCAGGTACGCCCGCAGCGTGCCGAGCAACTGCTCCCGCGGGTGCTGGGCGTCGTAGGCGAGCAGCGGCCCCAGCTCCCGCTCGACGAACGTCTGCAACCGGGGCTCGTCACGCAACAGGTGCAGCAGCCCGGCCAGCCCCACGTGCGGCAGCCGGTAGCAGGGCAGATCCCGGGGATCCCGCCGCGCCGCCTCCGCCACCTGCCGCGCCTCGATCAGTGACCGGCGTGCCTCGCGCAGACTGCTCACACCGGACCCGGCCGCCACCACGATCGCGGCCCGGGGCGGCGCGTCGACCGGCCGCGCGCTCCCCGACGCGACGGCCCGTCCGGCGGGACGGTCAGGCGACTCCGACGGGCGGGAGGCCGGAGGGCGGGCGGGGGCGGCGTCGAGGCGTACCCGGCGCAACGCCGCGGCGAACGCGGACAGTGCCTTCTCCTCGGCGGCCGGGTCGGGGAGCGCCAGCAGCGCGCCCACGGCCTGGTCGTCGAGCGGGCTGGTCAGCGCGGTGAGCTTGGCGTCCCGGACGGCCTGGCTGACCGCTTCGGCGAGGTCGCGCAGCCGGGCCGGGCCGGCTTCCGGGCCCTCGGCGTCGGTGTCGCGGCGCGCGCCCCGGCGAGCGGCCGGCTCGTCGTCGGGGGCACCCGCGTCGCCGGCCGGCTCGTCGGCGCGGTGGCGGACCACGACGCCGACCAGGTGGCGGCGGTCCAGGACGACGCCGAGCGCCTTGGCGCGCAGCGCCACCTCGTCCACCGGGCGGGTGTGGTCGATCAGGGCGGTCAGCAGCGTGCGGTGGATCTGCCGTTCCAGGCCCTCGGCGTCGCGGCGGATCAGCCGGCCCAGGGCCAGCGTGGAGGCGGCCCGTTCGATCAGGATGGTCAGCCGGGTCGGCGGGGTGGACTCGGTGGCCGGCCAGCGCAGCAGCAGCCGTCCCCAGTCCTGTCCGCGCGCGCCGACTGTGGTGACGAGCCAGCCGCTGTCCGGGTCGTACGCGGTGCGCCCGGGCGGGCGGATCTGCCGGGAGTGCCGTTCCCAGCCGTCCAGCAGCAGTTGGGCGTTCTCCCCCGCCGGGTCGTACGCGAGCACCTGCCGGGACAGGTTCTCCAGCACCATCGGGCAGCCGGCCAGCTCGGCGGCCTGCCGCAGCACCTCGGCCGGTTCGGCGCCCTCCACGGACAGGTCGGTGAACCGCTGGTGGATCTCCTCGGTGGCGCGCAGCTCGGTGAGCTGGGCGTCCACGATCAGCGCGTGCACCGCCTCGGTGATGCGGACGAACGGGGTGCCGCGGCGCAGCTCGATCAGGGGCAGGCCGCGTCGTTCGGCGGCGGCGGCCATCACGCGTGGGACTCCGCTGACGTAGCGGCGGCCCAGCTCGACGGCCAGCCCGGAGACGCCGACGTCGGCCAGGGCGCCGATGAACTCGCGGAGCCCGGCGTCGTCACCCGGCAGGCCGATCCCGGTGGTGAGGACCAGTTCCCCGCCGCCCAGCAGGGTGGCGATGTCGGGTACCTCGGCGATGTGCACCCAGCGCACCGACCGGTCCAGTCCGGCGTTCCCCGCGACCAGGCGCGGCGCGCCGTGGCGCACGGGCACCAGCTCCAGCACCTCACGCACGGTAGGGAACACGGGCGACACGCTACCCTGCGTCACCACCGTTGCCGAAAGCCACACCGCCCGCCGGCCCGCCGAGAAGGCGGGGACCGGCGGGCGGGCAGACGGAACGAGGGGCGGCGATCAGTCGACGCCGAACTCCATCGCGGCCCGGTCGAGCGCCTCGTCCTCGGCGGTGGGTACGCCCCGGGACGCGATGGCCTCCGCGCCGCCCTGCGGCATGGCACCGATGAGCCCGGTCGAGGCCGCCTGGGCGGCGCCGACGATCCGCTGCGGGGTGCCGCCGCCGACCATGCCGACGGAGGCGTACTGCTCCAGCTTGGCGCGGGAGTCGGCGATGTCGAGGTTGCGCATGGTGAGCTGGCCGATCCGGTCGGCCGGGCCGAACGCCGAGTCCTGGGTGCGCTCCATCGACAGCTTGTCCGGGTGGTAGCTGAACGCCGGGCCGGTGGTGTCGAGGATCGAGTAGTCCTCGCCCCGGCGCAGCCGCAGCGTGACCTCGCCGGTGACCGCCGTGCCGACCCAGCGTTGCAGCGACTCGCGCAGCATCAGCGCCTGCGGGTCGAGCCAGCGGCCCTCGTACATGAGGCGGCCGAGGCGGCGGCCCTCGTTGTGGTAGTTCGCGAGCGTGTCCTCGTTGTGGATGGCGTTGACGAGCCGCTCGTAGGCGGCGTGCAGCAGCGCCATGCCGGGGGCCTCGTAGATGCCCCGGCTCTTGGCCTCGATGATCCGGTTCTCGATCTGGTCGGACATGCCCAGGCCGTGCCGGCCGCCGATGGCGTTGGCCTCCAGCACCAGGTCGACGGCGCTGCCGAACTCCTTGCCGTTGATGGTCACCGGGCGGCCCTGGTCGAAGCCGATGGTGACGTCCTCGGTGGGGATCTCCACGGAAGGATCCCAGAACTTGACGCCCATGATCGGCTCGACGGTCTCGATGCCGGTGTCCAGGTGCTCGAGCGTCTTGGCCTCGTGGGTGGCGCCCCAGATGTTGGCGTCGGTGGAGTACGCCTTCTCGGTGCTGTCCCGGTAGGGCAGGCCGCGCTCCAGCAGCCACTCCGACATCTCGGTGCGGCCGCCCAGCTCGGTGACGAAGTCGGTGTCCAGCCACGGCTTGTAGATCCGCAGCTGCGGGTTGGCCAGCAGGCCGTACCGGTAGAACCGCTCGATGTCGTTGCCCTTGAACGTCGAGCCGTCGCCCCAGATCTGCACGTCGTCGGCGATCATCGCGCGGACCAGCAGCGTGCCGGTCACGGCGCGGCCCAGCGGCGTGGTGTTGAAGTAGGCCCGCCCGCCGGAGCGGATGTGGAAGGCGCCGCAGGTCAGCGCCGCCAGCCCTTCCTCGACCAGGGCGGCGCGGCAGTCGACGAGGCGGGCGACCTCGGCGCCGTAGCTGAGTGCGCGGCCGGGCACCGAGGCGATGTCGGGCTCGTCGTACTGGCCGATGTCAGCGGTGTAGGCGCAGGGGACGGCGCCCTTGTCGCGCATCCACGCGACGGCTACCGAGGTGTCGAGGCCGCCGGAGAAGGCGATGCCGACACGTTCGCCGATGGGCAGGGAGGTGAGAACCTTGGACACAAGGAAGATTATGCACGCCGTCGCATGGTCATGCAAGCCGGTCGTCAGAGTGCGTCGTCGCGCCCCAGCTCCCAGAACGCCACCGCCGCGGCTGCGGCCACGTTCAGCGAGTCCACGCCGCGCCGCATCGGGATCACCACCCGCACGTCGCTGGCCGCCTGCGCCGCCGCGGTCAGCCCCGGCCCCTCCGCCCCGAGCAGCAACGCCGCCCGCTCGCGCTGCGCCGGGGTCAGCCGCTGCATCGGTACGGCATCCGGCGCCGGCGTCATCGCGAGCACGGTGAACCCGGCCGCCCGGACCTGGTCCAGCCCGTCGGGCCAGCGATCGAGCTTGGCGTACGGCACCGCGAACACCTCGCCCATGCTGACCCGTACGCTGCGCCGGTACAGCGGGTCGGCGCAGGTCGGGGACAGCAGCACCGCGTCGACACCGAGCGCGGCGGCACCCCGGAAGATCGCACCCAGGTTCGTGTGGTTGTTGACGTCCTCCAGGATCACCACCCGCCGGGCCGCCGCCAGCACCTCGTCGGCGGAGCGCAGCGGCTTGCGGTGGAACGACGCGAGCACGCCCCGGTGCACGTGGAAGCCGGTGGCCCGCTGGAGCACGTCCGGCGTGGCCGCGTACACCGGCGCGTCACCGGTGTCCAGGTCGGCGAGCTGATCCACCCGCTTGGCGTCGACCAGGTACGACCGGGCCGGGTAGCCGGCCCGCAACGCCCGCCGCAGCACCAGCTCCCCCTCGGCGATGAACAGCCCGTGCGGCGGCTCCCAGCGGGTACGCAGCTCCACGTCGGTGAGCGCGCGGTAGTCGGCGATCCGGTCGTCGTCGGGGTCGGTGATCTCGTGGACGGGCACCAGGCGATTCTGCCCGGCCCGCCCGGCCGCGGTTCCGGCGCGGGCCGCGTTTCCGTCGTCCCGGGCGGGGAAGCAAGCCGGGAGGCCGACGGTGACGGAGGGACCACGATGGGCGCGGATCACGACGGCAACCTCCCCCGCGACGCCACAGTCGCCGACTACCTGGTGGCCCGGCTCGCCGAGTGGGGCGTGCACCGCTACTACGGCTACCCGGGCGACGGCATCAACGGCATGACCTCGGCGCTGCAACGCGCCGAGGGACGGGCCCGGTTCATCCAGGTCCGGCACGAGGAGACAGCCGGTTTCGCGGCCGGCGCGCACGTCAAGTACGGCGGCGGCCCGCTCGGCTGCGTGGTGGTGACCAGCGGCCCGGGCGCGATCCACGCCCTCAACGGCCTCTACGACGCCAAACTCGACCACCAGCCGGTGGTGGCGCTGCTCGGGCACACCGCGCTGCCCGCCGAGGGCGGCGGCTACTACCAGGAGGTGGACCTGCTCGCGCTCTACAAGGACGTGGCCTCGGCCTTCCTGGCCCAGCTCGACGACCCGTCGCAGGCCCGGCACCTGGTCGACCGGGCCTGCCGCACGGCGCTGGCCCGGCGTACCGTGACCGCCCTGGTCCTCCCCTCCGACGTGCAGGACCTGCCGGCGGTGCCCGACCCGCCGCACGCCCACGGCTACTACCACACCAGTGCGGTGCCGAGCAGCGAGCCGACGGTGCCGCCGGAGGCCGACGTGCGCCGCGCCGCCGAGGTGCTGCGCGGCGGCGAGCGGGTGGCGATGCTCGTCGGGCAGGGCGCGCTGGGCGCCGAGGACGAGGTACGCCGGATCGCCGACCGCCTCGGCGCCGGGGTCGCCACCGCGCTGCTCGGCTTCACCGCCGTCGACCACCGGCAGCCCTGGGTGACCGGCGCGATCGGCCTGCTCGGCAGCCGCCCGAGCTGGCAGCTCATGCGCGAGTGCGACAGGCTGCTGATCGTCGGCAGCCAGATGCCGTACTCGGAGTTCTACCCACCGGAGGGCCAGGCCCGGGCGGTGCAGATCGACATCGACGGCACCCGGATGG
Source organism: Micromonospora sp. AB353 (assembly GCF_049538395.1). Taxonomy (NCBI): domain Bacteria; kingdom Bacillati; phylum Actinomycetota; class Actinomycetes; order Micromonosporales; family Micromonosporaceae; genus Micromonospora; species Micromonospora sp. AB353. Next base: position 31,823 of record NZ_JBMVFV010000031.1, read on the forward strand.
GGCTGCGCTACCCGACCGAGGTGAACCTGACCGGCGACGCCGGACCGACGCTGCGCGCCCTGCTCACGGAGCTGGGCCCGGGGCCGGGCCCGACCGCCTGGCGGGCCACCCTCGCCGACGCCACCGGCAAGTGGCGGGCCTCGCAACGTGAGGTCGCCGCCCAACCGGCCGACCCGGTCAACCCGCAGTCGCTGTTCACCGCGCTCGACGACGCGCTGCCGGACGACGCCATGCTCGCCGTCGACTGCGGCACCGCCACCGCCTGGTACGCCCGCCACGTGCGCGTCCGCCCCGGCATGCTGGCCAGCCTCTCCGGCACGCTGCTGTCCATGGGCGGCGGCATGCCGTACGCGCTCGCGGCGAAGTTCGCCCACCCGGACCGCCCGGTGATCGCGCTGCTCGGCGACGGCGCGATGCAGATGAACGGCGTCAACGAGCTGATCACGGTGGCGAGGTACTGGCGGGAGTGGGCCGACCCCCGCTTCGTGGTGCTGGTACTCAACAACCGGGAGCTGGCGTTCGTCAGCTGGGAGCAGCGCTCCGGCGAGGGCACGCCGATGTTCCCGGACAGCCAGGACCTGCCGGACGTCGCGTACCACAGGTGGGCCGAGGTGCTGGGCCTCGGCGGTGAGCTGGTCGACTCCCCCGGCCGGGTGGACGGCCTGTGGCAGCGGGTGCTCGACGCGGACCGCCCGGTGGTGGTGAACGCCGTGGTGGACCCGGCCGAGCTGATGCTCCCGCCGCACTTCACCGCCGAGCAGGCCCGCAAGACCGCCGCCGCGGTGCTGCGCGGGGACAGCGACCGGGCCGGCATCATGCGGCGCGGCGTACCGGCCGCGCTCGCCACGTACCGGCCCCGCCGCCGGGGCCGCTGAGGCGTCAGGCCCGCGCGTAGCGCAGCAGCACCGACCGGCCGTCGAACCGGCGCGTCTCGACCAGCCGCAGGTTCTGCCGGGCCAGGCCGGGCAGCACCTGCCGTCCGCCGCCGAGCACCACCGGGTGCACGATCACCTCGTAGGTGTCGACGAGCCCGAGCGCGGCCAGCGCCGTCGCCGCCCCGGTGCCGCCGGTGACCAGCAGGTCGCCGGGGAACCGCTCGCGAACCTCGGCGAACTCCTTCGCCAGGTCGCCACCGCCGACCACCACGGCGCCGTGGGAGGCCTCGGCGAGCGTGCGGGACACCACGACCTTCGGGGTACGCCGCCAGATCGGCGCGAACGCCAGGTCGTGCGGGTGGTCGGAGATCGACTCGACCTGCGGCCAGTAGGAGGACATCATCTCCCACACCCGCCGCCCGTAGACGAAGGCGTCGGCCCGCTCGGCCAGCCCGATCGAGTACGCCGACAGCTCCTCCCCCATCTCCGGCCAGTCGAACTCGCCGTTCGGGCCCTCGATGAAGCCGTCGACCGACGTGTGCACCCCGTAGATGACGTTGCCCATGATGTGTTCCTCCGCGTCGCGGCGCGTCCCGGTGGGGCGCGCTCACCGGTGGGTCGGAGCCGCCGGACCGGATCCGACACGTCGCGCGCATCGTTGTCCGGGTGCGTTAGCGTCCGGGGCTGTGGGCCGCCCGGTGATGATCGCGTTGGTCGGCGTCGACGGCTCCGGCAAGACCACCCAGGCCAGGGCGCTCGCGGCGCGGCTGCGCGAGCGGGGTGTGCGGGCCCGGTACTTCGAGAACGCCGGTGGGCGGCCGCTGTGGAACCGGCTGGCGCGGGCGCTCGGCCGGCCGGACGGGGTGGCGCTGTTCGGCCGTACCGTCTATCCGGTCCTGGAGGCGACGGTGCGCGCGGTGGCGATGGCCCGGACCGTGGCGGTGGCACGCCTACCGGACGGGTGGCGGTGCTGGACCGGTGGACCTGGTGCCAGGATGTGATCATGGAGGCCCGGGGCGACCGGGGACGGCGCGTGGTGCGCGCCGCCTACGCGGTCTTCCCGCGCCCGGCCGCCGCCCTCGACGCGGTCGTGGACGCGGTCGCGCGTCCGGCGCGGCGTTAAGAAGGGGCCCTTCCTCTACCGGAGGCGTTAAGAAGGGGCCCTTCCTTACCCGCGGCCGCGCAGCCAGCGCAGCACGTCGGAGGGCAGCTCGCTCTCCTGGCGCTGCTCGCGGCGGTCCGGCTCGGTCTGCCGGGGCGGCTGCGGGCGCTGCGGGTCACCGACCAGCGCCCGGCTCGGCGCGGTGAAGTCGGCCACCGGCTTGCCGGTGAGCGCCGTCTTGATGGTCCGGGCCACCGCGTCGATCACCTTCGCCTGCACGGCGGAGCCGACCAGGTCGTTGACGTCGTCCGGGTTGGCGGCGATGCCGGCCACCGCGACCTGCGGGGTGTAGCCGACGAACGTCTCGGTGGCGTTGCGCTCCGAGCTGCCGGTCTTGCCTGCGACCGGGCGGCCGACGATCCGGTCGACGGCGGTGGCGGTGCCGCCGTTGCACTGCTCGAACGCGGACTGCTGACCGACCGGGCAGCGGGCCGCGTCGGTGGCGGCACGGGCCACGTCCGGTTCGAGCACCCGCTTGCAGGACGGCTGCGCCACGTCGACGGCGTCGCCGTCGGGCGCGGTCACCGAGACCACCGGCAGCGGCGTGCAGTACGTGCCCTCGGCGGCCACCGTCGCGTACGCGTTCGCCAGGTCGAGCGGGGTGGTGGCGGCCACGCCGAGCGTGAACGCGCCCCAGTTGGCGGCGTTGTCGCGGGCGAACGCGGCGTCGGAGTCGGCCCGGAAGGTGATGCCGAGACGCTGGGCCATCTCCACCACCTTGTCCTCGCCGACCTGTTCGGCCAGCCAGACGAAGTACGTGTTGACGGACCGGCCGAAGCCGTCCCACATCATCCGGTAGCCGTCCATCCACTGCGGGTTGGCGTTGGCCGGGCACCACGTGCCGTCGCAGTTGCCCTCGTCGTCCGAGGCGTACCGGGTGGGCAGCCGGCTGGGGGCGTCGAAACCGGTGGACAGCGGCTTTCCGGCCTCCAGCGCGGCCAGCATGGTGAACATCTTGAACGTCGAGCCGGCCTGGTAGCCGTCGACGCTGGCGCCGCCGGAGATCAGCGGGTTGACCGTGTTCGGGTGGTTGGCCTGCCCGTCCGGGTTGGCGTCGAGGCTGTAGTGCCGGTTCACCGCCATGGCGAGCACCCGGCCGGTGCCGGGCTCGACCGCCGCGATCGGCAGCGCGCGCTTGTTGCCGTACCCGTAGACCTTGGTGGCCTGCTCCTGCGCGGTCTGCTGGATCTTCGGGTCGAGCGTGGTGACGACCCGGTAGCCGCCTCGGCGCAGCGCCTGCTCGCGCTCCTCGGGGGTGCTGCCGAAGGCGGGCTGGGTGAGCCACCAGCGGCGCAGGTAGTCGCAGAAGAAGCCCCAGTCGTCGTGCCCCTGGGCGGTGGCGGTGCAGCCGTTGGGCTGGGCCGTCGGGCGCAGCGTCAGCGGCTCGGCCTTCGCGGCGGCGGCCTGCTGCGCGGTAATCGCGCCGGTCTCGGCCATCGCGTCGAGCACGTACCCGCGCCGGACCAGCGCCTGGTCCTTGTCGCCGTCGATCGGGCTGTACGCGTCGGGCGACTGGACCAGGCCGGCGAGCAGCGACGCCTCGCCCAGCGTCAGGTCGGCCGGCGCCTTGCCGAAGTAGCGCTGGCTCGCGGCGGCGACGCCGTACGCGCCGGAACCGAAGTACGCGATGTTGAGGTAGCGGTTGAGGATCTCGTCCTTGGACAGCGACTGCTCCAGCGCGTTCGCGTACCGGATCTCCTGGAGCTTGCGCCCGACGGTCTGCTCGGTGGCCGCCTGCCGCTCCTCCGGGGTGCGGTTCGGGTCGGTCTTGAGCACGTTGCGGACGTACTGCATGGTCAGCGTGGAGCCGCCCTGCTCGGTGCCGCCGCCCTTGACGTTCGCGACCAGCGCGCGGGCGATGCCGCGCAGGTCGGCGCCGCCGTGCGAGTAGAACCGCCGGTCCTCGGCCGCGATGATCGCCTGCCGCATCACCGGGGCGATCTCGGCCAGCGGCACGTCGGTGCGGTTCACGTCGTAGAACGTGGTGATGAGCGTTTTGCCGTCGTTGGCGTAGAGGTAGGAGCGCTGCGGCTGCACCGGGGTGCGCAGCGCGTCGGGCAGGTCCGCGTACGCGCCGAGCGCGGCCCGGGCGGCGAACCCGCCGAGCAGGCCGCCGGGAAGCGCGGCGAGCGCGAGGACGAGCCCGGCGAGCAGGCCGGCCAGCAGCACGGTGAACAGCCGCGACAGCGGCGACCTGGGAGACGGCATGGACTCCAGGATTGCCACTAAAGCCGCCTACCGGCCACCTCGCCAGGCAACTGTCAGTTACCTCACGGCAACCGTTCAGCTCCGAAACGGTCAGCCCGCCCCGAGTGGGCCCTTCGGTGACGCGGGCGGCACCGGTGCGGCGGCGACGCTCGCCGCCGCGGCGTCCCGGGCGATGGTCTCGGGCACCAGACGACCACTGCGGTAGCCGATGCCGATGCCGGCGACCAGCACGAAGATCGCGCCGAACGTCTGCAGCGAGCCGATCAGCGCGCCACCCAGGCCGAGCAGCGGGGCGGCGATCATCAGCATCGTCCCGTCGCCGTAGGAGAATATCCCGGACCGGGCGACCGACCAGCCGGTGAGGAACCAGCCCACGCTGTAGAGGGTGGCGCCGAACAGCACGATGCCGCGCGCGGTCACGCCGAACACGGGCGTCTGCTCGGCCAGCCCGGCGAACGGCAGCATCAGCACCATCCCGCCGATGCTCGCGAGCAGCCCGGCCAGCGCGACGCGGCGGCAGCGGGTGGCGGCGAGCAGGCCGGTGAGCGCGAGCAGGGCGAGCAGCCCCAGCCACACCGACGCGACCCAGCCGACCAGGTAGAGCGGCCGGCCGTCGGCCGGGTACGGGTCGTTGCCCACGCCGCCGTCGCTGGCCATCGCCACCAGGCCGTAGAGGACCGCGTACGCCGGGAGCAGCCAGACCGCCGCGCGGGCGAAGCGGCGGATCGACCAGGCCCAGGTCGCGTCGGTGGCCGGCGCTCCCGGGCCGGGCTCGGAGACGAACGGCAGGACCCCGAAACCCCCTCCGGTACGCCGGGAGCCGATCGGTCCGGCGGGGTCGTGCGCGCCGGGGACCGGGGTACGGGAGAACAGCCGGTTCGCCGGGTCCTTCATGCCTCACCTCGTTCGCGCCGCGGGTGGCCCGGGACGCGCAACGGCGCTCCGGCCCTGCTCACCACCCGTCCTGGAACCGATGGTGGCAGTCGCCGGAGCGCCGTATGAGGGATTCTCGGATTTGCCGGTCAGCCCCGCTCGCGCTGGTCCGCCGGGTCGTTCACCAGGCTGGCCGGGGACACCGGCTCCGGCGCGGGCAGCCCCTTCGGGTTGCTCCCGCCGGTGGCCTGCGCCTCCGCCACGCGTACCTCGTCGTGGATCTCCTGGGCCGCGACGGCCGCGGCCTGGGCGGCCTCGGCGGCCTCCCGCTCGACCTCGCCGGCGCTCTTGGCGGCCTCCGGCGACGGCACGTCGCCGGCCATGTTCGCCAGCCCGCCCAGCGCGCCGCCCATGCCCTCCAGGGCCTTGGTCAGCTCGGTCGGGACGATCCAGACCTTGTTGGCGGTGCCGTTGGCGATCTGCGGCAGCGCCTGGAGGTACTGGTACGCCAGCACCTTCTGGCTCGGGTTGGCGGTGTGGATCGCGTCGAAGACGGTACGGATCGCCTTGGCCTGGCCCTCCGCCTGGAGGATCCGGGCCTGCCGGTCACCGTCGGCGCGCAGCACCGCGGCCTGCTTCTCACCCTCGGCGGTGAGGATCTGCGACTGCTTGTGCCCCTCGGCGTTGAGGATCGCGGCACGGCGGTCGCGCTCGGCGCGCATCTGCTTCTCCATCGAGTCGCGGATGCTCGGCGGCGGCTCGATCGCCTTGATCTCGACCCGGGTCACCTTGATGCCCCAGCGGCCGGTGGTCTCGTCCAGCACGCCGGACAGGTGCCTGTTGATCTCCTCGCGGCTGGTCAGCGCGCGCTCCAGGTCGAGCGAGCCGATCACGTTACGCAGCGTGGTGACGGTGAGCTGCTCGATGGCCTGGAGGAAGTTGGAGATCTCGTAGGTGGCGCGAACCGAGTCGACCACCTTGAAGTAGAGGACCGTGTCGATCGAGACGACCAGGTTGTCGGAGGTGATCACCGGCTGGGGCGGGAAGCTGACCACCTGCTCGCGCATGTCGACCTTGGTGCGCACCGCGTCGACGAACGGCACCAGCAGGTTGAGGCCGGGGTTCAGCGTGCGCTTGTACCGGCCGAGTCGCTCCACCACGTCCTGGCGCTGCTGCGGCACGATCCGTACCGCCTTGAACAACGTCACCACACCGATCAACGCCACCGCGATCATCAGGATCGCCAGAAACTCCATACCGTTCACCTTTTCGCTTCGGGCAGCTCGCCCGGGGTGGAAATGTCGTCCTGCCATACCAGGGCGGTAGCGCCCCGGACCTTTATGACCTGCACCCGCTCACCCTCGGCGTACGTGCGCGTCGCGTCGTACGAGCGGGCCGTCCACAGCTCACCATCGATCTTGACCATGCCCCGGTCGGCGTCGACCGGCTCCAGGACCACAGCGGTGGCCCCTTCCAGCGCCTCGACCCCGAACGGCTGCTCACCGGTCTCCAGCGCCGGCCGGGCGTGCCGCCGGACCACCGGACGGACCACCGCCATCGACAGCGCCGACACCACCGCGAAGACCACCGCCTGGAGCGCCACCGGCGCACCGAGCGCCGCGGCGCCGGCGGCGGCGAACGCCCCGACCCCGAACATGATCAGGAAGAGCGTCGTCGTGAAGATCTCGGCGACCGCTAGTACCACACCCAGAACGATCCAGAACACGGCGTCCACGAGAACAATCGTGACACGTCAACGCACGTGTCATCGAACTGTCATGATCGCTAGGCTCGGCACGGCGTACCGCGCCGCCGGCCGACGAGGAGGACGACATGCCCCTGCTGCCCGAGACCGCGCGTCAGGTGGACCTGCTGGTCGCCCGGGCCCAGGCCGAGGGGCGTGGTCCCTCGCTCGCCCTCGGCGTGGTCCGCGACGGCCGGCTGGCGCACCTGGCGGTCGCCGGTGAGACGCCCTGCCCGGACGGCGACCTGCAGTACCGGGTCGGCTCGATCACCAAGACCATGACCGCCGTGCTGGTGATGCAGCAGCGCGACGCCGGGCGGCTGGCGCTGGACGACCCGCTCGACGCCCACCTGCCCGGCACCCCGGTCGGCGCGGTGACGGTGCGCCAGCTGCTCGGCCACGCCGGCGGCCTGCAACGCGAGCCGGACGGCGACTGGTGGGAACGCGCCGAGGGCATGGACCTGGACACGCTGCTCGCCGGGCTGACGCCGGACAAGATCGCCTATCCGCCGCACTTCGTCTACCACTACTCGAACCTGGCGTACGGACTGCTCGGCGCCGCCCTGGAACGGATCACCGGCATCCCGTGGGCGGACCTGCTGACCAAGCGGCTGCTGACGCCGCTGGGCATGCGCCGCACCACGTACCACCCGGCCGAGCCGTACGCCCACGGCTACGTCGTCCACCCCTGGCACGAGACGCTGCGGGAGGAGCCGCGTACCGACACCGGGGCGATGGCGCCGGCCGGGCAGCTCTGGTCGACTGTCGAGGACCTGGGCCGCTGGGCGGCGTTCCTGGCCGACCCGGACCCGGCGGTGCTCTCCCCCGCCACGCTCACCGAGATGTGCGCCCCCGTGGTCATCAACGACCTGGACTCGTGGACCGGCGGGCACGGCCTCGGCGTCGAGCTCTACCGGGTCGGCGACCGGGTGTACGTCGGGCACGGCGGCTCCATGCCCGGGTACGTCGCCGGCCTGGCCGTGCACCGGCCCACACGCACCGCCGTGGTCAACTTCGCCAACGCGTACGGGCTGCGCGGCCACCACATCGGCGCGCTCGGCCGTGAGGCGCTCACGCTGGTGCTGGACGCCGAACCGGCCGCGCCCGCGCCGTGGCGCCCGGCCGGCCCGCCCGCCGCCGACGTGGCCGCGCTGACCGGCCGCTGGTGGTGGATGGGCGGCGAGTACGAGTTCCGCGTCGACGCCGCCGGCGACCTGGTCGGCGGTCAGGTGGGCAGGCCGCTGCTCCGCTTCACCCCGGAGGGCCCGGACCGGTGGCGGGGCCGCTCCGGCTCCCAGGACGGCGAGATCCTGACGGTGATCCGCGACGCTTCCGGCACCCCGACAGCCCTCGACATAGCCACCTTCCTCCTGACCCGCTCCCCCGACGAACTCCCCTGACACCCCCCGCCGCCCCCACCACCCTGGCGAGGGGTGCCAGGGGCGCGATGACGGGAGACGGAAGGGAGACCGAGGCGGGGACAGGAGGTCCGGGGGCGGGCGGGGTCGTGTGCACGGCGGTGCCGGGGGCGACCGTGACCGGCGCAGGGATCAAGCCTGACCGCCCGGAGCCGGGCACGGTCGCCCCCGGCCCCCAACCGCAACCACTACAGAGGCCCAACCGGTCAGACAGGCTCGGTGACGAAATCGATCAGGCGCTCCATCGCGTTGATCAGCGGCGTCTCCACGTCGGCGAAACTGTCCACCCGGGACAGGATGTGCCGCCACATGTCGGCCGGCTCACCCACACCGAGCGCCCCGCAGACGCCCTCCTTCCAGGGCTGCCCGGGAGGGACCACGGGCCACGCCGCGATGCCGAGCGCCGCCGGGCGTACCGCCTGCCACACGTCGACGTACGGGTGTCCGGTCACCAGCACGTGCGGCGAGTTCACCCGGGCCACGATGCGGCTCTCCTTCGAGCCGGGTACGAGGTGGTCGACGAGCACGCCGAGCCGGCGACCCGGGCCGGGCGCGAACGCGCGTACCTCGTCGGCGAGCGCGTCGATGCCGTCCAGCGGTTCCACCACCACGCCTTCGATGCGCAGGTCGTCGCCCCAGATCCGCTCGACCAGCGCGGCGTCGTGCACGCCCTCGACCCAGATCCGGCTGGCCTTGGCGACCTGCGCCCGTACGCCGTCCACAGCGATCGACCCGGACGCGGTACGGCGCCGCGCGGCGGGCACCGGCGTGCGGACCGGGCGTCGCAGGGTGACCGGCCTGCCGTCGAGCAGGAACGCGGCGGGCAGCAGCGGGAAGTTGCGCCGCCGCCCGTGCCGGTCCTCCAGCACCACAGCGCCGGAGTCGAAGCCGACCACGGCGCCGCAGAACCCGGAGTCGGCGTCCTCGACCACCAGGTCCGGTTCGGCGTCGACCTCGGGGGTGACCTTCCGTCGTCGCCAGTCGCCGGCCAGCACGTCCCCGTCGTATCGCCCCGCCATGCCGCTGACGCTAACCAGCACCCCGGCGTGTCGCTCGCCGACGCGCCGACCGGGCCGTCATCCGTCGGCACGAAACGGTGCGAAGGGGGTAGTTGGGGTCAGGTCGCGCCGCCGGAGCGGCAGCCGAGACAGCAGCGGCGCGGAGCACGTACCCTTTCCGCATGTCCTCCCCCGCAACGGGCGCGGCCACACTGGCTCCGCGCCGGTCGAGCCGGTTCGTCGCCTGGGTGCGTGCCTGGCGAGCCGGCCTGGTGCCCTTCGACGAGGTGGCCGACGCCGTCGCCGGCGACGAGGAGCACCTCGTCGCCGACGCCCCCGGCACCTGGACCGACGTGTCGCTGCGGGAGGCGCTGCCCAGCCTCGCCAAGCACTCACCCGACGACATCCGCCTGGTGCTGCCCGCGCCCGGTGACCCACGCGGCCTGCCCGGTCCGGGCGCGTTCGCCGGGGCGGCGCTGGTGGCGGGCGAGGCGGTGGTGGCGAGCGGGATGGGGCTGGTGCCCGAGGTCCGTACGCACACGTCCGGCTCGGGGATGACCTGGGAGACGGTGCTCTGGCGGGTGCATCCGCTGCCGGCGGACGCGCCGAAGGCGTCCCTCGCCACGCCCGGCGCGGCGGAGGCCGAGGCCGAACTGGCCGCCGTGCTGGCCGAGACCACCGCCACGCTGACCCGGCTCGACGTCGCGCAGTGGCGGCCCGAACTCGCCGGGGCGCTCGCCGCACTGCGCCGGCCGGACGGCGCCACCGACCTGCCGCCCGGCTTCGACCCGCGCGCCCGCCGGCTGTTCGCGCGCGCCGCCGTACTGGATCGGGTGCTCGCGCTGGCCGGGGAGAGCGCGCCCGGCGGCGCGGTCAACACCTACGAGGCGCAGCAGCGGGACGCGGCGCTGCGGCCGCTGACCACCGCGTGCCGGCAGGCCCTGGTGGCCGCCTGCAACGCGCCGCTGCGGCTGTAGCGCCGCGGATCCCGGCTCAGACCTCGTCGATGAGGTCGGCCACCGAGTCGACGATCCGCGACGGACGGTACGGGTACCGCTCGGCCTCGGTCCGGCTGCTGATGCCGGTGAGCACCAGGATCGTCTCCAGTCCGGCCTCCAGGCCGCACAGGATGTCGGTGTCCATCCGGTCGCCGATCATCGCGGTCGACTCGGAGTGCGCGTCGATGGTGTTCAGCGCCGAGCGCATCATCATCGGGTTGGGCTTGCCGACGAAGTACGGGTCGACACCTGTCGCCTTCGAGATCATCGCCGCCACCGAGCCGGCCGCCGGCAGCGCGCCCTCCATCGACGGGCCGGTGGCGTCGGGGTTGGTGCAGATGAACCGGGCGCCGTCGTTGATCAGCCGGATCGCCTTGGTTATCGCCTCGAAGCTGTAGGTGCGCGTCTCCCCCAGCACCACGTAGTCCGGGGCGAAGTCGCTGAGGACGTACCCCACCGCGTGCAGCGCCGTGGTCAGGCCGGCCTCACCGATGACGTACGCGGTGCCGCCCGGCCGCTGGTCGGCCAGGAACTGGGCGGTGGCCAGCGCGGACGACCAGATCGCCTCCTCCGGCACGTCCAGCCCCATCCGGGCCAGCCGGGCCTGGAGGTCGCGCGGGGTGTAGATGGAGTTGTTCGTCAGCACCAGGAACGGTTTGCCGGAGGCGCGCAGTTTCTTGACGAACTCCGGGGCGCCGGGCACCGGCTGCCCCTCGTGCACCAGCACGCCGTCCATGTCGGTGAGCCAGCTCTGCACCGGCTTGCGGTCAAGCATCGTGTCGTCCCCAGGGGTGTCGTCGGGTCGGGCTCAGGGCCGGCGGGCCGGGGGTACGCAGCACAGCGCCGGGCAGGTGTCCCAGGCCGGCAGTTCGCCGAGCCGGCGGCGCAGCCGCTCGCCGTCCGGGGCGGTGCGTTCCAGAACCAGCTCGCGGACCATCGCCACGAACCGGGGGTCGACCCCCGGGGTGCCGGCGCGGACGAAGTCCAGGCCGAGCTGCTTGGCCGTCTCCAGCGCCTCGGTGTCCAGGTCCCACACCACCTCGAGGTGGTCGGAGACGAAACCGATCGGGCTGACCACCACGCTCGTCACGCCCTGCTCGGGCAGCGTGGCCAGGTGGTCGTTGACGTCCGGCTCCAGCCACGGCACCTGCGGCGGCCCGGACCGGCTCTGCCAGACCAGGTCGTACTCCAGATCGGGCGCGGCCGCGGCGTGCACCAGCCGGGCGACCTCCTCGAGCTGGGCGGTGTAGCGGCCGCCGTGCGGGCCGGCGGTGGCCGCCGCGGACATCGGGACGGAGTGCGCGGTGAAGACCAGCCGGGTGGTGTCCCGCTTCGCCGGGTCGAGCTGGGCCAGCGCGGCGCGGACCGCGTCGGCGTGCGGCTCGATGAAGCCGGGGTGGTCCCAGAACTGGCGCAGCTTCTCGATCAGCGGGGCGTCCGGGCCGACGGCGGCGCGGGCCGAGGCGATGTCCTCCTGGTACTGCCGGCAGGAGGAGTAGCCGCCGTACGCGCTGGTGACGAACGCCAGCGCCCGGGTGATCCCGTCGTCGCGCATCCGCGCCACCGTGTCGGCGAGCATCGGATCCCAGTTGCGGTTGCCCCAGTAGACCGGCAGGTCGACGCCGTTGGCGGCGAAGTCCTCGCGGATCGCCGCGAGCAGGTCACGGCACTGCTGGTTGATCGGGGACACCCCGCCGAAGTGCAGGTAGTGCTCGGCGACCTCGGCCAGCCGCTCGGGCGGCACCCCCCGCCCCCGGGTCACGTTCTGCAGGAACGGGAGAACGTCCTCGGGCCGCTCCGGGCCGCCGAAGGAGACCAGCACCAACGCGTCGTACACCATGGGGCCATTCTTCCTCGCCCGCCGTCACGGCGTGGCGACGCCCCCTGGTCGGTGTGGTGACCACCCGGGCCGCGCCGTGTTAATAAGGGCCCCTTCCGCTGCACGAGGCGTTAAGAAGGGGCCCTTCCTTACATCTCAGGCGCCGAGGGCGTGGTAGCCGCCGTCGACGTGGACGATCTCGCCGGTGGTGGCCGGGAACCAGTCGGACAGCAGCGCCAGGCAGGCCCGCGCGGCGGGCTCCTGGTCGGTGAGGCTCCAGCCCAGCGGGGCCCGCTCGGTCCAGGCGTCCTCGAACTGGTCGAACCCGGGGATGGACTTGGCCGCGATGGTGCGCAGCGGGCCGGCCGCGACCAGGTTGCTGCGGATGCCCTGCTTGCCCAGGTGCAGCGCCAGGTAGCGGGAGGCGGACTCCAGCCCGGCCTTCGCCACGCCCATCCAGTCGTAGACCGGCCACGCCTTGGTGGCGTCGAACGTGAGGCCCACCACGGCGCCGCCGGAGGACATCAGCGGCAGCGCGGCCATCGCGAGGGACTTGTACGAGTACGTGGAGACCTGGAGCGCGGTCGCCACGTCCGCCCAGGGGGCGTCGAGGAAGCCGCCGCCGAGGCAGCTCTGCGGGGCGAACCCGATCGAGTGCACCACGCCGTCGAGGCCGTCGACGTGCTCGCGTACCTTGTCGGCGAGCCCGGCCAGGTGCTCCTCGTTCGTGACGTCCAGCTCGATCACGGGCGCCGGCTCGGGCAGTCGCTTGGCGATCCGCTCCACCAGGGAGAGCCGGCCGTAGCCGGTGAGCACGACCTGGGCGCCGTTCTCCTGGGCGAGCTTCGCCACCGAGAAGGCGATCGACGCGTCGGTGATGACGCCTGTGACAAGCAGCCGCTTACCGGCGAGAAGTCCGGACATTGCGTGTCTCCTCCGTGCTCTGCTCAGTGACCCATGCCGAGGCCGCCGTCGACCGGGATGACGGCGCCGGTGACGTATCCGGCCGCGTCCGAGGCGAGCCAGGTGACGACACCGGCTACCTCGTCCGGGGTGGCCATCCGCCCGGCCGGGATCGACTTGCGGATCTCCGCCTTGCGCTCCTCGGGCAGGCCGGCGGTCATGTCGGTGTCGATGAAGCCGGGCGCCACCACGTTCGCGGTGATGTTGCGGGCGCCCAGCTCGCGGGTGATCGAGCGGGCCACGCCGACCAGGCCGGCCTTGCTGGCCGCGTAGTTGACCTGGCCCGCGCCGCCGGAGAGACCGACCACCGAGGAGATGAAGATCATCCGCCCCCAGCGGCCGCGGAGCATCTTCGTCGAGGCCCGCTTGGCGACCCGGAACGAGCCGGTCAGGTTGGTGTCGAGGACACGGGCGAACTGCTCCTCGGACATCCGCATGATCAGCGTGTCGTCGGTGATGCCGGCGTTGGCGACGAGCACCTCCACCGGGCCGAGTTCGGCCTCGATCGTGGTGAACGCGGCGTCCACCGACTCGGCGTCGGTCACGTCACACCGCACACCGAACAGGCCCTCGGGGGCTTCGCCGCTCCGGTACGTCACCGCCACCCGGTCGCCCTGCTTGGCGAACGCCTGCGCGATGGCCAGGCCGATCCCCCGGTTCCCGCCGGTCACCAGCACGGTTCGGGCCACGGATCCCCCTCTGCTCCAGTGATCTCTCGGTCGGTCGGAGCCTAGGGGTTACCGACAGGTAAGCGCTAACCCGCGCAGGTCACAGCGCCGCTCCAACCGGGGTCCGCGGGACCGGCGGCCGCGCGCGGCACGACACACCCCCGGTGTACGATGATCGCGTCTGCGGGCCGGTCTGCGCCCGCATCCGGGCCCCGCCGACTTCAGGAGGTGATCGCTGTGCGAGATAGCGATCCTCCCAGTCGTGGCCGGGCCCATCGTCAGCCCCGCTGAGCCACGGCTCGGTCGACGCGGCTGACCCGCTTCCCGCCCTCCGCACCGCATCCGCCTCCCGGCGAGCACGCCGGGGTGTGGCCTGCCGCGCGGCGGAGCACCCGGTCACGACTTCGTGCGCGTACGCCCCGACCCCCACCGGCCCGCACCGGGCCGACCGTCGCCACGGAGCACACCCATGAGCCGTTACGTCGCCCCGCTGGGCTTCACCCTCGCCGCCGTCTGGGTGGCCGTCCTGTTCGTGCTGGCCGGCGGCGGTCACTGACCACCGCCGGCCCGGTTCCGGCTCACACGAGCCGGGACGTCCAGAGCAGACTCAGCGCGCCCGCGCACAGTGCCAGCAGCAGCGCGATCCCCGCGTACCACTGGGTGATCTCGCGCGGCTCGGTCCGGTAGCCGATCGAGCTGCCCATGTCCTGGTAGACCTGCTTCAGTTCGCTGGCCGACGCGGCCTCGTAGAAGAAGCCCTGCGTGGTCTCCGCGAGCTGGGACAGCGCGGTGCGGTCGACCGGCACCCGCTGGAGCTGCCCGCCGATGTCGACCTGCCCCGAGTCGGTGCCGAACGCGATGGTGGACACCGGCACGTTCGCCGCCTGCGCCGCCGCGGCGGCCTCCTCGACCGAGCGGCCCGACGTGCGGTAGCCGTCGGACAGCAGCACGATCCGGGCCGGCGGGATGCCGGCGGCGCCGTCGGCGGGCACCGAGCGGATCGCCTCCAGGCAGGTGAAGACCGCCTCGCCGGTGGCTGTCGCCTCGGCCAGCACCAGCCCGTCGATGGCGGCGGTGACGGCGGCCCGGTCCTTCGTCGGCGGCACCAGCACGTTCGCCGACTTGGCGAACGAGACGAGCCCCAGGTTGTAGCTCTCCGGCAGTTCGCCGACGAACTGCTTCGCCGCCTCCTGGGCCGCCTCCAGGCGGTTCGGCGACACGTCGTCGGCCTGCATCGACAACGACACGTCGATGGCGAGCATCACGGTGGCCCGCTCCAGCGGCTCGCGGGTGTCGATCGCCGGGCGGGCCAGCCCGGTCGCCAGCACCAGCAGGCAGAGCAGGAACGCGGTCGCCGCCACGTGCCGCCGCCAGCCCAGTCCCTTGGGCGCGACGGTACGCAGCAGGTCGACGTTGGTGAACCGCAGCGCGTACTGCCGGCGGTGCAGTTGCCGCCACACGTACGCGGCGGCGAGGGCGAGCACCGGCAGCACGGCGAGCAGCCACCACGGTTGCAGAAAACGGATCATCGAGTCGTCCCTCGGGTGCGGGCGTGCCGCTGCGCGGCGACGAAACGCACCATGTCCAGCAGCCAGTCTCGGTCGGTACGCAGACGCAGGTGGGCCGCGCCCGCGGCGCGCAGCTCGGCGGCGATCGCCCCGCGCTGGGCGGCCGCCGCCTCGGCGTACCGGCGGCGCAGGCCCGGGTCGGCGGTCTGCACCTCGTGCAGTTCGCCGCTCTCCGGGTCGACCACCGGCAGCACCCCCACGTCGGGCAGTTCCAGTTCCCGCGGATCGACCACCTCGACGGCCAGCACGTCGTGGCGGACCCGCAGCTTACGCAGCGGCCGGCCCCACTGCTGCGGCGGCGCGAGGAAGTCGGAGATCACCACCGCGACGCCGCGCCGCCGGGGCGGCCGGTTCAGCATGTCGACGAGCGCGCCGAGGTCGCTGCGGCCGGGCCGGATCTCGGCGCCCGCCACCGCCCGCAGCAGCCCCTGGGCCTCTTTGCGGCCGGAACGGGCGGGCAGCCGCAGCATCGTCCCCGGCCCGCCGGCCCCGCCGGTGCCGACGACGGCGCCGATCCGGTTGCCGCCCCGCACGGTCAGGTGGGCCAGCGCGGCGACCGCGGCGACCGCCACGTCCCGCTTGAGCCACCGCCCGGTGCCGAAGTCCAGGCTGGCCGACATGTCGACGGCCAGCCACGTCTCCAGTTCACGGTCGGCCACCGTACGCCGGACGTGCGGCATGGTGGTGCGGGCGGTGACCGGCCAGTCCATCCGGCGCACGTCGTCGCCGGGCCGGTACTCCCGGGACTCCCCCGCCTCGCTGCCCGGTCCGGGCAGCAGCCCGGCGTAGTCGCCCTGAAGCAGCCCGTCCAGCTTGCGGGTGACCATGAGCTGGAGCCGGGCCAGCACGGCCCCCGAGCGGTCGCCGGCGGCGCTCAGCGGGGTGGGCGAGGTCACGGCCGCTGCCCGGGCCATCCGTTGTGCGGGACGGCCGGTGGCGGCGGTGTGGCCTGCTGGCGGGGCGCGACGGCGGGCAGCGGGATGGTCGACATCACCCGGTGCACGATGTGGTCGGCCGGTACGTCGTCGGCGAGCGCGTCGTAGCTGAGCACCAGCCGGTGGCGCAGGATGTCCGGGGCGATGTCCTGCACGTCCTGCGGCAGCGCGTAGTCCCGGCCGCGCAGCAGCGCCAGCGCGCGGGTGGCCCGGACCAGGCCGAGCGAGGCGCGCGGGCTGGCGCCGTACTGGATGAGCTGGGCCACGTCGGGCATGCCGTGCTCGGCGGGCGCCCGGGTGGCGAGCACCAGCCGGACCGCGTAGTCGACGAGCGCGTTGTGCACGAACACCTGGTCGGCCTTGTGCTGGAGGGCGACCAGGTCCGGGGTGTCGAACACCCGGGCCGGCTCGGGCGGCGCGACGCCCATCCGGTAGACGATCTCGCGCTCCTCGGCGTCCGTCGGGTATCCCACGACGATCTTCATGAGGAACCGGTCCCGCTGCGCCTCGGGCAGCGGGTAGACACCCTCCTGCTCGATCGGGTTCTGGGTGGCCATGACCAGGAACGGGTCCGGTACCCGGTGGCTCTCGCCGCCGATGGAGACCTGCCGCTCGCTCATCACCTCCAGCAGCGCCGACTGCACCTTGGCGGGCGCGCGGTTGATCTCGTCGGCGAGCAGGAAGTTGACGAAGACCGGGCCCAGCTCGACGTCGAACTTCTCGCTGGACTGCCGGTAGATCCGGGTGCCCATGATGTCGGCGGGCACCAGGTCGGGGGTGAACTGGACCCGGGCGAACGAGCCGCCGACGACCCGGGCCAGGGTCTCCACGGCGAGCGTCTTGGCCACGCCCGGCACGCCCTCCAGCAGGCAGTGCCCCCGGGCCAGCAGCGCGACGAACATCCGCTCGACCATCCGGTCCTGGCCGACGATCACCCGCTTGGTCTCGAACAGTGCCCGCTCCAGCAGCGTGGCGTCCTGGGCCGGGGTGGTGCCCGCCGGGGGCGGCGCGTCCGGCGCCGCCTCGGTCGGGTTCGGCACGTCGGGTGTGGTCGGCTGGGCCACCGGTCCTCCACAGCAGGGTCGTCGTCGTGGCGTGGTGCGTATCAAGACTGTCATGCCTCGCTGAGAGCCGAGGGTGGGAGAGGCACGATTTTCGCCGCGCCGTCCCACCACACCGTCCCGTCGCGCGGGAAACGCTGAACACGGGTGGACAACAAGGGGTCCGCAGTGTGTACGATTCACCCCGTCGCCGGGCGGCTCCCCCCGTGGCCGCCCGGCGCTGAAACTCCCGGCGTGCGGTCTCTAGACTCGCCCCGGTGACGACTCCCACCACCCCGGACGAGACGCTGATCTGCTCGGCGCGGGGATGTCGCGCGCCCGCCGCCTTCCAGCTCCGCTGGCACAATCCCCGCCTGCACGCGCCGGACCGGCGCAAGACCTGGCTGGCCTGCCCGGAGCACCGCGACTCCCTCGGTGACTTCCTCGACGCACGCGGCTTCCTCCGCGAGGTGGTCCCGCTTCCCTGATCGCCTACGCTCGAAGCGTGAGCGAGCAGATGACCCGAGCCCGTACCGGCGGCGCGCACGGCAGGTCCTCCCGGTGAGCGGTGACGGCCCCGCCGGCCTCCCGCCCGCCTCGCGCAGCGCGCTGGAGCCCTGGCCGGACACGGTCCGCTGGCAGCCGATCTCCCGCGACCTGATCTGGGTGGAGCTGATCCGGCTCGGCATCGGGCTGGCCGTGGCGCTCGTGGTGCTCGGCGTGGCCTGGGCGCTGTCCGGGCACTGGCTGCTCGGCGCCGCCGTCGGCGTGGCCCTGCTGATGGGCGTCTGGCGGTCCGTCACCATCGTGCGCGCGGTCCGCGCCTGGGGGTACGCCGAGCGCGACGACGATCTGCTCGTGCGCCACGGCCTGCTGGTGCGGCGGCTGTCCATCGTGCCGTACTCGCGGATGCAGTTCGTCGATGTGAGCGCCGGTCCGCTGGAGCGCGCGTTCGACCTCGCCACCGTGCAATTGCATACGGCCGCCGCCGCGAGTGACGCGCGCGTGCCCGGTTTGCGCCCGGCCGAGGCGTCCCGGCTGCGCGACCGGCTGACCGCGCTGGGCGAGGACCGGGCGGAGGGCCTGTGAGCGAACGGAGCGACTCCGGCGCCCCGCCGCCCCACGACGACCGGCCCGAGCCGACGCCCGGCCCGCCCGCACCTGCCGACGCGGCCCAGCCGCCGGCTCCGGCTCAGCCGCCCAACGGGTATCCGTGGCCGCCCGCGCCGGGGTACGGACCGCCGCCCGTCCCCGGACCACCATCCGGGTACGGGCCTCCGCCCGGCTACGCACCGCCACCCGGCTACGGGCCGTCCGGCTCGGCGGCACCCGGGTACGGGCCGCCGCCCGGACCCGACGCGGCGCCCGGCCCGTGGCCCGCGCCGCTGCCGCCGTACCCGGGACCGTGGGGTCCGGCGGCCGGACCGCCCGGCGGCGAGGAGCCCCGGCAGCGGCTGCATCCGCTCAGCCCGGCGCTGCACGGCGCGAAGTCGCTGGTCGTGGTGATCGCCGGGCTCTCCTGGTCGACGCTGTCGCGGGTCGGGTTCGGCTGGTTCGCGGTGCTGGTCACCGTCTTCGTGCTCGGCGCCACAGTGCTGTCGGTGGTGAGCTGGTGGAACACCGGCTACCACCTGGTGGGCCGCGAGCTGCGCGTCTACGAGGGCCTGCTGTGGCGGCGCACCCGGGCCATCCCGCTGGAACGGTTGCAGGCGGTGGAGGTGGTCCGGCCGCTGCTGGCCCAGCTCACCGGCCTGGCCGAGCTGCGGCTGGAGGTGGTCGGCGGGGGCAAGACCGAGGCGCCGCTCGCCTACCTCAGCGTGGCCGAGGCGACCGCGCTGCGGCAGCGGCTGCTCGCGGTCGCCGGTCGCTCCGCCCCGGCACCGGTTCCGGCGGCCGAGCCCGGCGCACCGGTCGCGCCGGTGCCGGAGGGGCGCCGGCTGCACGCCGTCCGCAACCAGGACCTGCTGGTCAGCCAGCTGCTCACGCCGCAGGCGTTCCTGCTGCCGCTGGGCCTGGTGTTCGTCGGCGCCCAGTTCCTCTCCGAGGGCTCGTGGTCGTTCATCGCGGTGGCGAGCACGCTCACCGCGATGGCCGGTGTGGTGCTGCAACCGATCCGCCGGGTGCTCGACGACTGGAGCTTCCGGCTCGACCGGGACGACGGCACGCTGCGCGTGCACAACGGGCTGCTGGAGACGCGGATGCAGACCGTGCCGCTGCACCGGGTGCAGACGGTACGGGCGACCTGGCCGCTGCTCTGGCGGATGAAGGGGTGGCTGCGGCTACGCCTGGAGGTGGCCGGCTACTCGGCCGGTGAGCCGGACGACCGCAACCGCCCGGACCGGCTCCTGCCGGTCGGCGACGCGGGCACCGGCGCGATGGTCGTGGCGGAGGTGCTGCCCGGCGTACGGCTGGACGCGCTGCCCGCCACGCCGCCCCCGTCGCGGGCCCGGTGGCTGCGACCGCTGAGCCGCAAGGTGGTCGGCGCCGGTCTCGACGAGCGGGTCTTCGTGGCCCGCTCCGGGTTGCTGACCCGCCGGTTGACGCTGGTGCCGTACGCCCGGATCCAGAGCGTACGGGTCACGCGGGGTCCGGTGCAGCGGCTGCTGCGGCTGGCCACCGTGCACGCGGACACCGCCGGTGGGGCCGGGGCGGCGGCCGTCGACCGGGATCTGACCGACGCGTGGGAGCTGGCCGCGGAGCTGACCGAGCGGTCACGCGCCGCCCGCCGTACCGACAGCGGCCGCTGACCCCGGCGACCGCGACGCCACGACGGCGGCGCGGCGAACCACGGCGGCGCGGCGACGACCCGGCCGACCGTGACGGCGGTGGCGCGGGCCTACCGGCGCTCGGCGGGTACCGCGTCCCGGTCGTCGGCGGCGCGGTCCGGGGTGTCGGCGGCGGTGTCGCCGTCGGCGGACGACTCGCCTGCGGCGACGGCGGGCGCACCGGCCCGCCGGGCCTGCCGCGCCGCCCACCAGCGCTCGGCCAGGCCGACCACCAGGAACGTCATGCCCACGTACGCCCAGCCGACCAGCACGTCGATCAGGTAGTGCTCGCCGCTGTACATCAGCGTGAACGTCATGGCCAGCGGATACGCCAGCATCAGCGGCCACCAGCGCTTACGCACCGAGCGCATGAAGAACAGCACCACGAACAGCGCGAACGCGGTGTGCAGCGACGGCATCGCGGCCACCGGGTTGGAGGCGATCTGCCCGGCGTTGAGCAGGTTGCCCGCGCCGTGCATGCCGATCTCCTTCCACCCACGGGTGGAGATCCGCGCGACCTCGGTGAGCAGGCCGTTCTGCGCCGCCCACCACGGCGGCGCGGCCGGGTAGGCGAAGTAGGTGACCAGGCCGGCCGCGCACAGGAAGCCCCAGCGGGACATGTACGCGATCCAGCGCCGCCGGTTGCGCATCCACAGCACCGCGGCGGCGGCGAACGTCGCCACGAAGTGCGAGAAGTAGATCCAGCTCACCAGCACGTCCCACCAGCGCACCTCGGACGCGTCGTACAGGCGCTCCTGGAGCCAGATCGTCGGCACCTCGCCGCCGGTGAGCCACCCGGTGAGGAAGCGGTCGGCGACGATCAGCTCCATCGCGTGCGGGGTGGCGCCGTTGTCGGCGAACCCACGGGACAGGTTGTACGCGGCGAGCAGCAGCACCACCGGGATCCAGTCCCGGGCGAACCGCAGGTGGCTGCGCCACGGACGGGCCGAGTTCCACGCGATCGTGCCGGCCCAGATCCACAGGAATGCGTACGCCGGGTCGGTGGGCAGGCCGATGGCGAGCCAGGCGACGACGAAGGCGACGCCCCAGATGGTCATCGCGATCACACGGCGGCGCCCACCGTCGGGCGACTCGGTGGTCGCGTCGGGGGCGGGGGTCGGAGATTGTGTCAGCTCGGCCATCGCGGACAAGGTTAACGGCGGGCGACCGGCGGGCATGCGGGCGGGCGGTGACGACCGGACCGGTGGCGGCTCGGACGCCGGACGGCCGCGGGCCGGCTGCACTAGGCTCGGCCGCATGCAGGAGCAGCCGGAGTCGCCCTTCACGCCGGGCCTGACCGCCCGGGTCGAGCTGACAGTGACCGACGCCGACACCGCGCAGGCGGTCGGCTCGGGGGACGTGCCGGTGCTCGGCACACCCCGGGTGCTGGCGCTGGCCGAGGCGGCGACGGTGGCCGCCGCCGCGACCCGGATGCCGTCCGGGTCGACGACTGTCGGCGTCCGGGTGGAGCTGGAGCACCGCGCTGCGACGCCGGTCGGCCGTACCGTGGCCGCCCACGCCGAGCTGGTGAAGGTCGACGGGAAGCGGCTCGTCTTCGACGTGACGGTCACCGACGGGCCCACCGTGGCGGCGCAGGGCCGGGTCGAGCGGATGCTTGTCGACCGGCAGCGCTTCGTCGAGCGGGCCGTGCGCCGGTCATGACCGCCGGGTTCTCCGAGGTCGCCGCCGGGGTGCACGTGCTGCGCGAGCCGACGCTCGCGGTGAACGTGGTGCTGGTGGTCGGTGACGGCGCGGCGCTGCTGGTGGACACGCTCTCCACTCCCGGGCAGGCCCGGGAGCTGGCGGAGGCGGCGCGGGCGGTGACGCCGTACCCGTGGACGATCGTGAACACGCACCACCACTTCGACCACTGTTTCGGCAACGCCACGCTGGCCGGGCCGGACACCGCGATCTACGCGCAGGCCCAGGCCGCGGCGGCGCTGCGGGACCGGTCCGGCGCGGTGCGCCGGGCCGCGTACGAGGAGATGCGTGCCGGGCACCCGGCGCTGGCCGAGGAGCTGGCGCACACCGAGCTGCGGGCGCCGACGCACGAGGTGCACGAGGAGACGGTGCTCGACGTCGGCGGCCGGCGGGTGGTGCTGCGCCATCCCGGGCACGGGCACACCGACGCCGACCTGGTGGTGCACGTGCCCGACGCGGACGTGCTGGTCGCGGGCGATCTGGTGGAGCAGAGCGGACCGCCGGCGTTCGAGGAGTCGTACCCCCTGAAGTGGCCGGACGCGCTGGCCGACCTGCTGCGGCTGACCACGCCCACGACGGTGGTGGTGCCGGGCCACGGCGAGCCGGTCGGCGCGGACTTCGTCCGCGAGCAGCACGCGCAGCTCGCGCGGCAGGCGTGGCTGATCCGCGCCGGGCACACCGGCAGCGCCCCGCCGGAGCGGGTGGCGGCCGAGTCGCCGTTCGGCGCCCGGCCGGGCCTGATCGCCGCCCGCCGCGGCTACGCGGAGCTGGACGGCACGGCCTGACCGGCGGCCGGGTTCAGCCGGCGTCGGCCAGGATCTCCCGGAGGCGGTTGCGGCACTCGGCGACGAACGCCGGGAACGTGTTCCAGTAGTAGGAGACGCCGCTGGCCGCCACGCCGAGCGCCCAGGCGCGGGCCCGCGCCCAGGTCACGTCGTCCACGCCGAGCGCCTCCCGGTAGGCGTGCCGGGCCTGCGGCGGAAGGTCCCAGGTCGGCGCGTGTTCGGCGTCGGGGTGCCCGACGGTCAGGCCGCCGAAGTCGATGACCGCCCGCAGCCGGCCGTCGTGCACCAGCAGGTTGGTGGGCTTGAGGTCCCCGTGCAGCCAGACGTGCGGCCCGGCGGGTTCGGGCAGGGTGAGGGCGTCGCGCCAGAGCCGGACCAGGGTGTCGACGTCCGTCTCGTCGCCGATCAGGGTCCGGCAGTCGTCGAGCGCCGCGGAGATCCAGGTGTCGCAGGGGCGGAGGCTGCCGCCGCGGTAGCCGCTGAGCGGGCCCGCGCGGGTCGCGCCGAGCAGGTCGGTCGCGTGCAGGCGCCGGACGAACACGGCCAGGTCGGCGCCGAGGGCGGCCCAGTCCTCGACCGTGCCGGACCGGACCTCGTCGCCCGGTATCCACCGCTGCACCGACCACGGCAGCGGGAACGGGTCGGCCGGGACGCCGGCGTACACCGGTTCCGGCACCCGGTACGGCAGCAGCGGCGCGAGCCGGGGCAGCCACCGCTGTTCCTTGCGCAGGGCGCCGGCCTTCTCGGCCGTGCGCGGCAGGCGGACGAGCAGGTCGGCGCCGAGCCGGTACATCGTGTTGTCGGTCCCGGCGCCGGCCGGGGTCAGCGGCAGCGCGGCCCACTCGGGGCGCTGTGCGGTCAACAGCGCCCGGACGACCTGCTCGTCCACGGGTATCTCGTCCTGGTGCAGGGCCATCCGGTGATCATGCGGGGCGGGACGGCGCCGCGGCCACCGGGTTTCCGGGGGCCGGCCCGGGGCGGGCGTGTCCCCGCAGGGCGCCGAGCAGCGCGTCGAGGTGCGGGGCGGCGGCCAGGATCGCCGCCCGTGCCGGCGGCTCCAGCTCGGCCAGCGCCTCGTCGAGCAGCGCGGCGCGGTTGGTCTCGTAGTCGGCCATCCGCTCCCGGGCGGCCTCGGTCACGTGCAGCCGGACCACGCGGCGGTCGCCGGGGTCGCGGTCACGGGCCAGCAGCCCGGCGTCGGTGAGGTCGCGGACCAGCGTGCTCACCGTGTTGGGCGCGGTGCAGAGACGCCGGGCCACCTCCTTGCCGCTGATCCCGGGCGTCTCCCGGACCAGTAGCAGCAACTCCACCTGCGCCTCGGGCAGCGGGTCGCGTCCGACACGTGCCCCGGTCCGGCGGCGCAGGAGGCGGTGCAGTTCCCCCACCACCGCGCCGACGCGCGCGACCTGCTCGTTCGTCGCCACCGGGTCACCCGCCTCACATCGCAATAGTTCTGACTACAGATGTAAGGTACCCCGGACGCACCGATCCAGGGGGTACCCACTCGTGAGCAACGCCGCGCCGACCGCCGCGCGCCCGGCCGCCGGCCGCACCACCGCCTCCACCGGCGGCAAGACGCTGCTGGTGCTGCTCGGCACGCTCACCGCGATCGGCCCGCTGTCGCTGGACATGTACCTGCCGGCGTTCCCGGCCATGACCCGCGACCTCGGCGCCGACCAGGCCGGCATCCAGCTCTCGCTGACCACCTGCCTGATCGGTCTCGCCCTGGGCCAGCTCGTCACCGGTCCACTCAGCGACCGCTGGGGGCGCCGCCGACCGGTGCTGGTCGGCGTGGTCGCGTACACCGTGCTGGCGCTGGCGTGCGCCGCGGCGCCGAACGCCCCGCTGCTCGCCGCCGCGCGGTTCGCCCAGGGCGTCGCCGGCGGCATGGGCGTGGTGGTCGCCCGCGCGGTGGTCCGCGACCTCTACTCGGGACGGGACGCCGCGAAGTACTTCTCCCGGCTCACCCTGGTCTTCGGCGTGGCGCCGGTGGCGGCGCCGGGCGTGGGCAGCCTGGTGCTGCGGTTCGGCTCGTGGCGGGCGGTCTTCGTGGCGCTCGCCGTCATCGGGGCGGTGCTCGCCGTCGCGGTCGCGCTGCGCCTGCCGGAGACGCTGCCGGCCGAGCGCCGCAGCACCGGTGGCCTGGGGGCCACCGTACGGACCATGCGGTCGCTGCTCGCCGACCGGGTCTACCTCGGGTACGCGCTGACGCAGGGCTTCGCGTTCGCCGGGCTGTTCGCGTACATCTCCGGGTCGTCGTTCGTGTTCCAGGACGTCTTCGGCGTCTCCGCGGCCGTGTTCAGCGTGATCTTCGGCGTCAACGCGCTCGCCCTGGTGGCCGTCGGGCAGGCGAACGCCCGGCTGCTCGACCGGTTCACGCCACGCCGCCTACTGGTCACCACGCTGGTGGCCGGCCTGGTCACCGCGATCGGCGTGCTGAGCGGCGCGCTGGCGGGCAGCCTGGCCCTGACGGCGGTGGCGCTGTTCGCCTTCGTCGGCTCGCTCGGCATGGTGATGCCGAACAGCACCGCGCTGGCGCTGGACGCGCACGCCCGGCACGCGGGCACCGCTGCCGCGCTGATGGGCGGCATCCAGTCGGTGGTGGGAGCGCTCGCCGCGCCGCTGGTCGGGCTCGGCGGCGAGGGCAGCGCGCTGCCGATGGCGGTGGTGCTGGCCGGCGCCGCGTTCCTGTCGCTGACCGCCGTCGTGACGCTGGCCCGGCCGCGCGCCTGACCTCGGCCTCCGCGCGTGGGGGCGGGTGTTAAGAAGGGGCCCTTCCTCTACCGGAGGCGTGAAGAAGGGGCCCTTCCTTTCACGCGAAGCGGGCTTCGACAGCGGTGCGGGTGGGCATGGCGGTGGCGCCGCCCGGTGACTCGCACACCACCGCCGCCACCCGCAGCGCGAACGCGACCCGCTCCCGCCACCCGGCCGGGTCGGCCGGCTCACCGGCGGCCAGCAGGTCGGCCACCAGCGCGCCCATCACCGAGTCGCCCGCACCGGTGGCGTCCACCGCGTCCACCTTCGGCGCGGGTACCCGTACCACGTCGTCGCCGGCGGCGACCAGGGCGCCGTCCGCGCCGAGCGTGACCACGACCGTGCCCGCGCCCAGTTCCCGCAGGTACGCGGCGACGCCCGCGACCGGCTCGTCCGGGTAGAGCAGCCGCGCGTCGGCGCTGCTGAGCTTGACCAGGTGCGCGGCGGCGGCGAACTCGGCGACCACCGCCCGCAGCCCGTCCAGCGCGCCCGGTGCGGTGAGCAGCCGGGGCCGTACGTTCGGGTCGAACACCCGCAGCGCGCCCGCGATCGACCAGGCGCGCCGGGCGGCGGCCAGCACCGGCGGGTCGAGCAGCACGATCGAGCCGCAGTAGAGCACGTCCGCGCCCTCGACCAGCGCCACGTCCAGGTCGTCCGGGCCGAGCAGCGCGTACGAGCGGGGCTCGCCGTAGAAGCGGAAGTCCGGCTCCGCACCGGCGAACGTGGCCACGGCCAGCGCTGTCGGCGCCGGCACCGTCACCGTCCCGCGCACGTCCACACCGGCGCCGGTGAGGAACGCGCGGATCCGTCCGGCCAGCGCGTCGTCGCCGAGCGACCCGACGAACCGCGCGTCTCCGCCGAGCCGGGCGATCGCCACCGCCACGTTCAGTGGACCGCCGCCGATCGCCTGCCGGTAGACGGGTTCTCCGTCGTGCTCGGCGTCGAGCAGGTCCACCAGCGCCTCGCCGAGCACCACCGCGTACCCCATCCTGGCTCCCCTCGTCGTCCTCCCCCGATCCTGTCGTATACCGGTGCCACCGCGCGCCGCGACCCGGGCATCGAGAACCGCCTATTGCGGGCGGCGTGCGGACGTGGTGGGATGGCGATGCCGGGTAACGACGTGGGGGGCTGCCGCGTCGCCGGCCGCCGGGTCGATCCGACGCGAGGGCATCCACGGTCCGTGGCAACGGACCGCAAGCGGTGCGCGCCCGCAGACGGCCCCGGCCGCACGCCGACCGGGCGCGGGCACCGCGATCGTCGCATCCGCTCGTCGCAGCGGGGCGGGCCGGACCGGGCCACGCTCCGCGAGTCAGGAGATCCCCGTGCACCGATCCCGTACGGCCGCGTTGCTCACCGCGGCCGCCACCCTGGCCCTGGGCGCGTTCGCCCTGGCCACCAACTCCGGACCGGCGGCCGCGCACGGCGCGGCCATGACGCCGGGCGCCCGCACCTACCTGTGCTGGAAGGACGGCCTCACCGGAACCGGTGAGATCCGGCCGAACAACCCCGCCTGCTCGTCGGCGGTGGCCGCGAACGGGGCGAACTCGCTGTACAACTGGTTCAGCGTGCTGCGCTCCGACGCCGGCGGGCGGACCGTCGGGTTCATCCCCGACGGCAAGCTGTGCAGCGGCGGCAACCCCGGCTTCAGCGGGTACGACGCGGCGCGCAACGACTGGCCGATCACCCACCTGACGGCGGGCCGGTCGATGGAGTTCCGGTACAGCAACTGGGCCCACCACCCGGGCACGTTCTACTTCTACGTAACGAAGGACAGCTGGAGCCCGAACCGGCCGCTGGCCTGGAGCGACCTGGAGGAGCAACCGTTCCTGCAGGTGACCAACCCGCCGCAGCGCGGCGCGGTCGGCACCAACGACGGTCACTACTACTTCACCGGCAACCTGCCGTCCAACAAGAGCGGCCGGCACATCATCTACTCGCGCTGGGTCCGCTCGGACAGCCAGGAGAACTTCTTCGGCTGCTCGGACGTGACGTTCGACGGCGGCAACGGCGAGGTGACCGGGATCGGCTCGGGCGGCAGCAACCCCCCGACGACCGCGCCGCCGACCACCGCGCCGCCGACGACCGCGCCCCCGACGACCGCGCCGCCTACCTCACCTCCGCCGGTGACGACCAGCCCGACCATGCCGTCCGGCGCCTGCATGGCGGTGTACAAGGTGGTCAGTGCCTGGAACGGCGGCTTCCAGGGCGAAGTGATGATCATGAACCACAGCACCCGGACCTACTCCGGGTGGACCGCGAACTGGACCTGGCCCAGCGGCCAGACCATCAACCAGGTGTGGAACGGCACGTTGAGCGGCAGCGGGGCGTCGGTGAGCGTCTCCAACGCCGCCTACAACGGCAGCGTCCCGCCGGAGGGCACCACCACGTTCGGCTTCACCGCGAACGTCTCCGGCACCAACACCCTGCCGACAGTCACCTGCACCGGCAGGTGACCCCGTAACGGGAAGGGCCCCCGGGGAACACCCCGGGGGCCCTTCCTCGTCACGCTCGGGTCAGCGGACCATGCTGCCGACGACCGGCTTGGTGAGCAGCGCGGACTGGTTGCGCTGGATGCCCGGGTCGAGCGTCTTGGCCACGAAGATGGCGTGCCAGATGCAGAAGATCAGCACGGTCCACACCTTGCGGGAGTGGTCCGCCTCCTCCCGCTTGTGCTCCTCCAGCAGGCGCATCGCGTACGACAGGTCGATCAGGTCACCCGCGCCCGAGGTGGACAGCACGTGCCGCGCCCACTCGTACATCTCGCCGCGCAGCCAGACCCGGGTCGGGGTCGGGAAGCCCAGCTTCTTGCGGTTCACGATGGCCGGCGGCACGACGCCCTGCAGCGCCTGGCGCATCGCGTACTTGGTGGCCTCGGAGCGCGGCGGCAGCTTCAGGTCGACCGGGATGCCGGCGGCGACGTTGAACACCTCCCGGTCCAGGAACGGCACCCGCACCTCCAGCGAGTGCGCCATCGAGATCCGGTCGGCCTTGACCAGGATGTCGCCGCGCAGCCAGGTGTACAGGTCGACGTACTGCATCTTGGTGACGTCGTCCAGTTCGGTGCACTCGGCGTAGATCGGCGCGGTCACGTCCGTGTAGCGCACCGAGGGGTCGTAGCGGCGCAGCAGGTGCTGCTTCTCCTCCTCGGTGAACATCCGGGCGTTGCCGTAGTAGCGCTCCTCGATCGGGGTGGTGCCGCGCTCCAGGAAGCTCTTGCCCTTGACGCCCTGCGGGATCGCCTTGGACACCGCGCGCAGGCCCTTCTGCACGCCGTCGGGCAGGCTGTTGACCGCGTTGAGCGACAGCGGCTCCCGGTAGATCGTGTAGCCGCCGAAGAACTCGTCCGCGCCCTCACCGGAGAGCACCACCGTGACGTGCTCGGCGGCCTTCTTCGCCACGAAGTACAGCGGCACCAGCGCCGGGTCGGCGACCGGGTCGTCCAGGTGCCAGACGATCTTCGGCAGCGCGTCGATCATGTCCTGCGGCCCGATCTTGGTCGGGATCGTGGTCACGTCGAGGTGCCGGGCCGAGTCCTGGGCCACGTCGATCTCGGAGTAGCCGGGCACGTCGTAGCCGACGGTGAAGGTGAGGATGTTCGGGTTGAACTCGCGGGCCAGCGCCACCACCGCGGTGGAGTCGATGCCGCTGGACAGGAACGAGCCGACCGGCACGTCCGAGCGCATGTGCATCCGGACGCTCTCGCGCAGCGTCTCCCGGATGTCGTGGTAGAGCCGCTGCTCGTCGGAGACCGGGGCCGGCCGGAACACCGGGCGGTACCAGCGGCGCACCTCGATCCGGCCACCAGGGGTCCAGGTCAGGTACTCCCCCGAGCCGATCCGGCTGATCCCCTTGTGCAGGGTGCCCGGCTCGGGCACGTACTGCAGCGTCAGGTAGTGGCTCAGGTTCGCGGTGTCGATACCCGCGTCGCCCTGGTACGCCGAGTGCGCGAACGGCAGCAGCGCCTTCTTCTCCGAGGCGAGGTAGAGGCCGTCCTGGGTCTCCAGGTAGTGCAGCGGCTTGATGCCGAAGTAGTCCCGCGCGCCGAAGGCCCGCCGCTCCTGCCGGTCCCAGATCACGAACGCGAACATGCCGCGCAGCTTGGTGAGCACCTGCTCACCCCAGTAGTGGTAGCCGGCGACGATCACCTCGCCGTCGCCGTTCGTGGCGAACTGGGCGCCGTAGTCGCGGATCAGCTCCTCGCGCAGCTCGATGTAGTTGTAGATCTCGCCGTTGAAGGTGAGCAGGTACCGCCCGCCCGCGTACGGCAGGGGCTCGTGGCTCAGCGCCACGTCGATGATCGCCAGGCGCTTGTGCGCGAACACGCCGTCCGCGTACCGGCCGGAGGCGTCGCCGACCACCTCGACCCCTGTCTCGTCCGGGCCACGGTGGTGCAGGCACTCCAGTGCGCCGGCGATGTGGTCGCGGTGGGCGGCGGCGTCGCCGCGCGCGCTGAAGAAGGCCAGGAGTCCGCACATGGCCGCCATCTTTCCACGCGCCGGAAGCCACCGTCGCGGCACCGCAGGCACCTCCCGCTGTCGTGCGCGCGGTACCGTCGGGACCAGCGACGAGGCTCAGGGAGGGGCGGATCATGGCCGAGGAGCGGACCCGGCAGGGCAAGGCGGCGGACGGCACGGAGTCGCACGACCCGGATTTCCCCGAGGCGTTCCTGTCGTTCATGCGGCAGGGCTGGCGGGACACCGAACTGCCTGTCACTCCGCGCGCGGAGGTGCCCAACCACGCCAAGCGGCGGGCCGCGCTGGCCGAGGCCTTCCCGGGCGAGACGCTGGTCATCCCCACGGGCAACGAGAAGGTACGCGCCAACGACACCGAGCACCGCTTCCGGCCGGGCAGCGACTTCGCGTACCTGACCGGCGACCTGGAGCCGGACAGCGTCCTCGTGCTGCGGCCGGGCGGCGAGGCCACGCTGTTCATGCGGCCCCGGTCGTCGCGGGTGACCGACGAGTTCTTCCGCAGCCGCCACGGTGAGCTGTGGGTGGGCCGCCGGCCGACGCTGCGGGAGAAGTCGACCGAGCTGGGCCTGCCGACCGCCGACCTGAGCGAGCTGGACGCGGCGCTGGCCGACCTGGCGCCGGGGCGTACCCGGGTGCTCCGCGGTTTCGACGCGCGGGTGGACGCGGCGGTGCGTCAGTACGACGGCGCGCGCGCCGAGGGGCAGCCCGGCCGTGACCGGGAGCTGGCGATCGCGATCGCCGAGCTGAAGCTGGTCAAGGACGAGTGGGAGATCGCGCAGCTCCAGGAGGCGTGCGACGCCACGGTGCGCGGCTTCGAGGACGTGGCGCGGGCGCTGCCGGCCGACCGCCGGGTCTCCGAGCGGCTGCTGGAGGGGGTCTTCGCGCTGCGCGCCCGGCACGACGGCAACGACGTCGGCTACGGCTCGATCGTCGGGGCCGGCGAGCACGCCACGATCCTGCACTGGGTGCACAACCACGGCGCCACCCGTCCGGGTGAGCTGCTGCTGATGGACATGGGCGTGGAGAACCGCAACCTCTACACCGCCGACGTGACCCGGGTGCTGCCGGTCGACGGCCGGTTCACGCCGTTGCAGCGTCAGGTCTACGACGCGGTGTACGCCGCGCAGCAGGCCGGCATCGAGATGTGCCGCCCGGGCGTGGCGTTCCGGGACGTGCACCTGGCCTCGATGCGGGTGCTTGCCGAGGCGCTGAAGGATCTCGGGCTGCTGCCGGTGAGCGTGGACGAGGCGATGGACCCGGCCTCCACGGTCTACCGGCGGTGGACGCTGCACGGCACCAGCCACATGCTCGGCATCGACGTGCACGACTGCGCCAACGCGCGCAAGGAGACCTACCGCGAGGGGCCGCTCGGCGAGGGGTACGTGCTCACCGTCGAGCCGGGGCTCTACTTCCAGCCGGAGGACGAGCTGGTCCCGGAGGAGCTGCGGGGCATCGGCGTGCGGATCGAGGACGACATCCTGGTCACCGCCGACGGCCCGGTGAACTTGTCGGCCGGGCTGCCGCGCGCCTCCGACGAGGTGGAGACCTGGCTGGCCGAGCAGCGTGAGGCGGGCCCCCGCCTGCCCGGCTGATCCCCGCGGCCGCGAACCTTCGGGCCCCATCACCGCGCCTCGACGGCGGGTGGTGGGGCCCGCCGCCGTCTGGGCCGTTGCGGTCCCCCTGACGGGGTTGGTCACCGACCGCCGTTCGTGGGAGGAATGCGGGCTTTTTTCGGATAAGTCTTCCTCGCGAGGAACCTTCTCATACGGTGCTGATCAGAGGCTACAACCGGTTTGTAGCTGGTCGCCCGGCCTGGGGCGGTGCGACCCGTTTGGGAAGAACCGAAAGGGCTCTCATGTCGAACGACGTAACGACACCCGACGGCGGCGCTCCGATGGCGCCCCCGCCGCGGACGAGCAAGCGGCGGGCGCTCTGGGTCGCCACCGGCGTGGCCGGGCTGACCGGCGTCGTCGGGCTGGCGGCACTCGGCGGGCTCGCCGCCCGCGACGACAAGTCCGGCACCGAACCGGTGGCGGAGAACCACGCCGCCGCGCCGCAGAACGCCGCCGACGACTCCCGCGCCGAGGGCGGCGAGAAGGGCGAGGACGGGC